>NZ_CP044352.1:1672500-1972500 GCF_011801475.1 Xylella fastidiosa | reverse complement strand
CGTCGGCAATGCCAGTGATCAGATTGGAGGCACCTGGACCTGACGTCGCTACGCATACACCGACACGTCCGCTAGCGCGGGCATAGCCATTTGCAGCTAAAGCTGCACCCTGTTCATGGCGGACCAGAATATGTGTGAGGCGAGAATCGACCAGGGCGTCATAAAACGGCATGATCGTGCCACCCGGATAGCCGAAGAGTGTATCAACTCCTTCTGCTTCCAGAGCATGCGTCAACCAGCTCGCACCATTGCGGGTTGCGCTGTGTGCGGATCTGTTCATGTGGTAGCGGCCTTCTATATGTTGCAGTGAGAGGAGGGCGGAAGGTTTAAACCACCTTCGAACTCATGGGATGCGTTGTGTCATTTGTTTTTTCGCTGTTTAACCAGACCATCTTGGCACGCAGTTGCTTACCGACTTTTTCAATGGGGTGTTCCAGGTCGGCTTGCTTATATTTCTTGTAGTTTGGTAAGCCGGCTTGGTATTCGGCAATCCAATGTTTGGTGAAGGTGCCATCTTGGATATCCTTCAGCACAGCTTTCATACGTTCCTTGGTGCTGCGGTCGATCACGCGTGGGCCACTGACATAGTCGCCATACTGTGCGGTTTCAGAGACAAATTCCAGCATTCGGGTGATGCCACCTTCGTAGAACAGATCCACGATTAACTTCAATTCGTGCAGTACTTCGTAATAGGCGATTTCCGGCTGGTAACCGGCTTCAACCAAGGTTTCAAAGCCGGCTTGCACTAGCGAGGAAACACCGCCGCACAGCACAGCTTGCTCACCGAACAAGTCGGTCTCAGTTTCTTCCTTGAAAGTTGTTTTGATGATGTTGGCACGGGCACCACCTAGGCCACCAGCGTAGGTTAAAGCCAGCTGCTCGGCATGGCTGCTGAGATCTTGATGTACTGCATAGATACATGGCACCCCACGTCCGATTTCGTATTCGCGGCGTACCAGTGCACCAGGACCCTTGGGGGCAACGAGCACCACATCTAGATCGCTCCGTGGGGTAATCAAGCTGTAGTGGACGTTTAGGCCATGTGCGAATAATAGGCAAGCACCTTGCTTTATGTTTGGTGCTAAAACCTCTTCGTAGAGTTTCTTTTGGACCATGTCTGGGGTCAGTACAGCAACTAAATCGGCATGTTTCGCTGCTTGGTCCGGAGACTGCACTGTGAAACCGTCAGCCTGAGCTTTAGCTTCGGTTGCTCCACCTGGACGCAGGCCGACGATAATGTCAAAACCAGAGTCACGCAGGTTCAGAGCATGTGCCCGACCCTGACTTCCATAACCGATGATTGCAATTTTCAAAGTGGACTTTGTGTTTCTCATAAATAGCATCCTTGAATAATCTGTGGTGATGGAAACGTTAACCAACAGTGCATAGCATATGTTGGCTGTTTATTAATGTCTGAGAACGAGATGCGCAACGTATGGAATCTACGGTTGCCATCGTATTCTGGTAGGTACGAAAGAGGTGTTTTTCATCGGATTTAGTACTTTTGTTCATGTCATATCGAAATTTTTAGGGGCCATACTAAAAAACAAAACCCCGCAAGGTTGCCAATGCGGGGTTTGATCAAAGCCTGAGTGTATGTTGTTTACACGCTGGCCTGTCCCCCACTGTTTGGGCAGGCAATAAGCACGAGTATAAGAAGAAAGGCTACCGTAATAGCAGAATTGGGAAGACAGTTGGAAGAAGCCAGGAAGGAAATCATAAGCGGCAGATAAACATTGAATGGCGGTCCTGTCAACCCTTAAGGCCGTCCGCGTCCAATTGAAAAAACTGAAGGTTCCAGCACTGGCTATCTATAAATAAATGGGAGTACCAAATTTTAAGAGCCGTTATCTGGCAAAGCATCTAAGCAAGTCAAAAAGGCTGTAGTGTTGGGCTGGTTTACCCAACACTACTGGCAATTCAATTGGCCCAGTGTCCCGGTGTGGTGGACTGTAAAAGTACCTGTGCCGATAGTATCTGGTCCTTTTCCAGTAGGTTAATTGTATCGGTCAGAATTGCGGCTGATTCATGCAATAAAGGGTCAGGACGCTTGTCGGCCAGCTTTTCGCGCGCAGTGTCCTTGGCGATATCACGCTCGTTGCCAATCAATCCGTCGTCACTCTCCTCAGACAAAGGATCTAGCTGCAAGCCAAGGTTTTTCCGAATAGTTTGGCGTTCTCTATGTTGAGTTTCTTGTTTTCTACGTTCTGCAAGACGTTCGGCTTCGTTGAGTATGACGTACTTCTTTTCCTTTTCCAGACTGAAATTATGTACATCCTCTTGCCACCATTTGAATTCAATGTCATTGGCAGTGCGACTGATATGAATTTTTTTCAGTTTCGATAATATTGGGCTGAAATTGCCATATTGGGTGTGTTGGAGCGAGGCAATTCGAGTCCAAGGCAAGGCATTTTCATAAGTGCTCTCCCCAAACTCAGTTGCACCTACGCTTGCTGGGAACGCAATGTCTGGTAACACTCCTTTGTGCTGGGTGCTGGATCCGCTGATACGGAAGAATTGAGCAATGGTCAATTTGACTTGGCCAAATCGTCTGCTTTCGTTTGCCGGCCAACGATCCAGATCAACAATATTTTGGACTGTGCCTTTACCAAAGCTGGTTTCTCCAATCACCAAACCACGCCCATAGTCTTGGATGGCACCTGCAAAAATTTCTGATGCAGAAGCGGAGCCACGATTGATCAATACTGCCAGCGGGCCGTCCCAGGTGACTTTGTCGTCTCGATCACCGTTGATAGTGACACGGCCCCCGGATTCACGTACTTGCACCACAGGACCTTGTTCGATGAATAGACCAGTGAGCTGAATGGCTTCATCCAGCGATCCGCCGCCGTTGTTACGCAGATCGAGTACCACGCCATCGACTTTGTCAGTTTTGAAGTTGGTTAAAAGCTTCGCTACATCTCGTGTTGCAGACGTATAGTTGGCGAGGTTGCGGCGACGCCCTTCGAAATCCTCGTAGAACGTTGGCAGCTTGATGATGCCGATGCGGCGCTGTGCGTCGCCGTTGCTACCCTCTATGGTAATGGTTTCGCCCTTCGCGGCCTGCTCAGCTAAGCGTACCTTCTGTCGTGTAAGAGTCACGATACGGTGTGCGCCGTCGATTCCAGATTCGGCTGGAATATATTCAAGTCGTACCTGGGTGTCTTTCTTGCCGCGGATCTTGGAGACGACATCGTCGATGCGTAAGCCGATGACATCTTCAATTGGGCCGCCTTTGCCCTGACCAACGCCGACGATGCGATCACCAGGTTTCAGTGTGCCATCCAACGCAGTGGGGCCTCCAGGAATCACCTCACGGATGATCACCATGTCTTCCTGCTTTTGCAGCTGGGCACCGATACCTTCTAGTGACAATGACATCTGCTGGTTGAAAGCATCGGCTGTGCGTGGAGTGAAGTAGTCGGTATGAGGATCGATCGAATTAGTGTAGGCGTTCAGATACAACTGAAAGACGTCTTCACCTTTTAGTTCGTTCACTGTCTTAAGAAGGTTGGCGTAGCGTTTTTTAAGAGTTTTCCGAATGTCTTCGGGCTTTTTTCCGGCCAACTTCAGGCGTAGCCAGTCGTTCATTATTGATCGTCGCCAGATGTCGTCCAGATCTTGCGGGCTGGCTGGCCATGGCGCTTTGCTACGATCGTATTCGTATTTTTCTTGCCCGGAAAAATCGAAGTTTTGTTTCAGTAACTGATTTGCATAGGTAACACGTTCAGCAACGCGCTTTTTATACACCGTAAATATACTAAACGCTGGCTTGAGATTGCCGTTGCGGATTGAATCAGGTATCTCAGCTTTGAATGCTGAGAAGTTGTCGATATCGGCTTCAGTAAAAAATTGCTTATTGTTGTCTAGGGCTTCCAAGTAGCGCTTGAAAATGTCTTTGGACATCGTTTCGTCAAGCGGGCGCAGCCGATAAGCATAACGACTATCTGAAAGCAGACCATACACCAGCTTGGTCGCTGTGGTTTGATCTGGCGTCGCCACTTGAGGAGATGCACTGTCCGATTTGGCCATCAACGCTGGAGCGGTAGTGATAGCCAGGGTTAGTAGGGCAACTTTCAAGGAGTTAAGGATTCGTAAGCTCATTAATTTACTCTAAGAGGACAAGGCCGTTTTAGGTCAAGCAAATTGCAAACCAGACTAACGCCACGATTGCCGAAAAATATGAACGGGAAGGTACAGGGCGTAAACACACCCGTTATGAATCAGTGCATTAGGTGCCCATCCTGGATTATAAAACTGTTAAGGATCTAGAACCTTACAATTTTATCCAATTTATTGATGTATATAGATTTATTGATCCTGTTGATTGAAATCGCAACCGAAGGCAACGTCGTCATTGGTGAAACAGATTGAAGTGTTGACCGAATGAAAACAGAACGGCCATTTTTACGCCTGCTATCAAGTTAGTTCAATAGAAACCCCAGAGATGAAGTTGCTGGTATTGCTGCACAGATACATCAACAAGTAACACGCGTTTCGGACAGCAAACGTACCAAGCCCTCTTCAATGGACACGCGCGGCACGTACCCGAAGTCACGCTTCGCTGGTTCTATGCTGTACCAATGAGGAGTAGACATCTGCTCAACGAGAAAACGCGTTAGTAGTGGTTCTCCAGGGAGGGGTAGTAACGACCATAGCATCTCGCAAAATGCACCAATGCAGTAACCCGTCTTAAATGACAGTGATTGAGTCACCGGTGGAGCGTTGGTAGTGGCCAGTAGCTTGTTGATCAATTCGCGCATCTGCAACGGCTCGCCGTTGGAGATGAAATAAGCCTTGCCAGCACACGCTGCTCCAGGCATGAGATGCTCAAACGCATCGAAATGTGCTTGTGCGGCATTGTCAATGTAGGTGCTATCTACTAAGTTACGACCATCGCCTATCAGACGCAGTCGCCCAGCGCGGGCGCGCGCCACTAAGCGAGGCATCAAGTGAGGGTCGCCTGGGCCCCATATCATGCGTGGGCGTAGTGCTACGGTGGTTAAGTCGACACTGTTGGCTGCTAACACCGCCTGTTCAGCCATTGCTTTAGTCGCAGCGTATGGCACTTTAACGGCGTTGCTATATGGCACTTGATCTGCATCTAAACCCTCAACCGGGTAGTTTGAGCGATGAATCACACTCGGGGTTGAGGTGTACACTAACTTGTTAATGTTCTCAGCACGACAGGCATCCAGAACGTGTTGTGTGCCGATCACATTGATTTGGTGGTAACTAGTGTAGGAACCCCATGCACCTACCTTGGCAGCATTATGGAAAACCGCATCCACACCACGCACCGCGTGCCGCACCGCGTGAAAATCGCTCAGATCTCCGCAAATCTGCACAACGCCTAGTGCTTGCAGTGCTTGGTAGTGACTACGTTGGAAACTAACTACTTGGTAGCCACGCTTAAGTAATCCTCGGCATAGTGCTTCGCCGAGGAACCCACTCCCTCCGGTAACGAGGATTCTCATAAAAATGTCAGCATTATTATCAGTGGAGAGGCGGGAAGATTAACCTGCTGTGGCCAAACTGACTGTAGTGCTGCCACCTTCATATACCAGCACCAACACGCAAGGGCGTTGGTGTCAGGGTTGAACTTGTATTGAAGACGATCCAGGAGGCATGCAAGTGGCTATGGCTAATAGCAACCTGTTTACCAGCGGACATACTCTGCGCCGACCGACAGTAATCTCCCGCTTAGATGCATCTCGTCATCTGGTTTAGTCAATCAGAATCAAAACGACGTCGATATTTCCACGGGTTGCATTAGAGTACGGACAAACGCGATGCGCTTTGTCAACTAAGTTCTGCAACATGCTGCGTTCCATACCTGATACCGCAATACGCAGTTCTACGACTAGGCCGAAACCACCAGGGATTTCACCAATTCCAACACGGCCTTCAACACGTGGTTCGGCTGGTAAATCTACTTTCTCCTTATTAGCAACGAACTTCAGGGCGCCAATGAAGCAGGCAGAATAACCCGCAGCAAACAGTTGTTCTGGATTGGTACCAGAGCCACCCGGGCCACCCAATCCCTGTGGAACGGATAGCTTGACGTTCAACACGTTGTCCGAAGATACGACGCTGCCATCACGGCCACCAGTTGCTGTGACGATTGCGGTGTAAAGAACCTTCTCCGGTGAATTCATGAATAGTGCTCCAGTCAGATGAGGTGGTAATCGTGTCAGAAGAACTTCATTTTTTGCAATACATGATGTTGGGTGCGATAGAGCGATACTATGCCAACATTGATGTGTTTTTCAATAAACATCGCTCAGCCAGAAATATATCTTCATTTGTACTGTTTGTACTGCGGTTACATTAGCGCAAAGAAAGGTCAGGCACGATGTGCAGTGGCTATATATTCAGCACTTTGCATTTCATTTAAGCGTGAAGCAGTACGTTCAAATGCCTTTGCTAAGCGCTCACCCTGATACAGCTGTATCGGGGTGCCGAATGCGGTGCAAACCAAGTTAACTTGGCGATCATATAGTTCGTCAATCAGATTGACGAAGCGTTGTGCTGCATCCTCATTTAGAAAATTGAATTGAGGAATCCCACCGATCAGTACTGTATTGAATTCACGTGCTAGCTCAATGTAGTCAGTCGTACTGCGTGGACCTTCGCATAACACGGCGAAATCAAACCACGCAATGCTTTTACCGCGGGCACGTGCCGGAATCTTGCGTCCGTCAATGGCAATGTTGCCGGGATGAGGTGTTTCACCACAGCTCAGCTCACCCCAACGCTGGGTTAACCAAGAATCGGCGTGCGCGTCCAACGGTGTACGGTATACAGGCGAACCTGTTAATGCGCGCATCCGGTAGTCCTCAGTCCCTTCAGCATATAACTCCACGCAATAATTTTTTAGCAAGTCAATTGCCGGTAGGAAGCTATCACGCTGTAGACCGTTTAAATAAAGCTTGTCTGGTGCAGTATTGGAAGTAGTGACAAGGATGATTCCTTCTGCAAACAGGTGTTCCAGCAGACGTGCAAGTAACATTGCGTCGCCAATGTCGGTAACAAAAAACTCGTCCAATACCAACACACGTAAATTGCCACGCCATTCTTTTGCAATCTTGGCAAGTGGGGCACTGTGTCCGACATGCGCACGCAAGCGTTGGTGTATACCACGCATGAAGCGATGGAAGTGAGTGCGGTACTTACCGCCTTGGGAGGTAGGGTTTGAGAAAGGGTATTTGGTTCTTTGAATATTCTCGTTCTGCTGAGGTTCGGCGATAAATTTATTAAGAGGTAAGCCATCGTAGAACAGGTCTACCAAAAAAGTCTTACCGCGGCCTACACCACCCCAAAAGTAGAACCCTTGCACGAATTCTGGCTTTCTCCACAATGCTGTAAAACTGTCCCACCAGCGATTCTGCGGGCTGTGAATGATTGCGTTATGGATTCGATCTAATTCTGCCAAGGCTGCATGTTGAGTAACATCGTCATTCCAATGGCCACGTTCGACGCCGGCGGCATAGCGTTGTGAGGGAGTCATTTCGGTCACATCAAATCCTATAGCTGCAGTATGTGCAACGTCCTTATAAATCTATGCCAGCTGTGGTAGCCAGCTGCGCACACCATCTTGGATGGCATCGCGTAAATGAATCAACTTGCGGTGAAAAAAGTGGCTGGTCTCAGGCATGCGTATCAGTTTAGGCTGACGCGGTAATGTGGAGATCCAGTCATAGACAGCTTGAGGGTCAACAACTTCGTCAGCATCACCTTGGATTAACAGCCAATGTTCAGGGGGGTGTACGTGACTGAGGTCCCAGCGCCCAGCTGGTGGTGAGATTGAAATCAACACTTGCGTTTCCAATTCTTCAGCAACAAGCAACGATATGTAAGCTCCAAAGCTGAAACCGGCTAACCACAATGTACTGTCAGGTCGCTGTGCACGTACCCAAGCCGCTATTGCACGCAAGTCCTCGCGTTCACCATGGCCGTTATCAAACATGCCATCTGAGGCACCAACACTACGGAAATTAAAGCGCACAGTCATCATGCCTAATTCACGCAATGCGCGTGCAGTCATGGTGACAACTTTGTTATCCATGCTCCCTCCCTCGGTAGAGAGCGGATGGCAAATAATCGCAACAGGTGACTGTGTAGTGACATTGAACGCTGGAAAGTCCACTGCAACTTCAAGGCAACCCACTGGACCTTCTAAAAATAGAGTGCCGGACGTGTTGGGGAGTACTGGATTAGGCATAGCCATATGATAGCCGCCTTACGGTCTACCTTCATCATTGATATAGCCCAGGTCAGGGTGAGTGCACTGTTACGACACTATTACAGCATAAGGAGTGTTTCATGGACTGCATTATCAGGCGGACCTAACGGACAACGTAATATTCAGCGGCGCCACTGTGGGAATGGATCTGGTAGTGCGCTCCAATACATTGGCCCCATCCTCAGCTCTTCGTTGCTGAGCAGGCAAGCATCTAATTCATTACGTGCAACATCCTTATCCATATCCAACCCAATGACCGCCAATTCTTGTCGGCGGTCGCCCCATTGTGGATGCCATAGACGCTGCATCGCCACATATTCGCCAGGATCGCTCACCTCATGCGGCGCAGGCAATGGTGCGGTCCAACAATCATTCTGTTGACGTTGCCAACCTAGTTCGGTGTAGGGCAGTGGGGCGATGCCAATCTGCGGTGGCATATTTTCCTCATGTACGTCGACACGGTGCCGTGCGGCATACCAAAACCCGGCTGCTTGAGTGCGCGTGGCACTACCAACGCTGGATAATTCGCCAACCCAATCCATACGACTTGCTAACCAGAAGAAGCCCTTGCTGCGAATCACACCAGACAACCCATGAGCAAGCAAATGGTTGAAGCGTAATGGGTGGAATGGACGGCGCGCGCGGTAAACAAAGCTGGTGATCCCGTACTCTTCGGTCTCAGGAGTATGTTCGCCACGTAGCTCGCGCATCCAACCTGGCGCAAGTTGCGCGCGAGTGAAATCGAAACGCCCAGTACCAACGAGTTGGGGCAGGGGTACTTCTCCAAGATGTGCTTCAATGATCTGTGCGTCACGGTTAAGCCCGCGCACCACTGCACGCACGCGCGCAAGTTGCGTCGCATCAATCAGATCACATTTGCTGATGACAATGGTGTCAGCAAACTCGATCTGTTGGCCAAGCAGGTCGGCAAGGCTGCGAGTATCGTCGGAATCTGCTTGCTGACCTAAGTCAGCTAATGTATTCATTGAGCTGAATAGCGCAGTAAATTGGCTACCATCAACGACCGTGACCATGGTATCCAAACGCGCTACATCTGAAAGACAAAAGCCGTCGGCATCCCGCACAGCAAATGTTGCCGCGACAGGCATTGGCTCGCCAATGCCTGTGGATTCGATCAACAGGTAATCGTAGCGTTGCTCCAACGCAAGACGTTTGACCTCCTTGGATAAATCATCGCGTAGAGTGCAGCAGATACATCCGTTGCTGAATTCAACCAATGTTTCATCGGTACGGCTGAGAGCAGCACCGCCATCACGTACCAACTGTGCATCAATGTTGACTTCGCTCATGTCGTTAACGATCACTGCCACACGCAGACCATCACGATTATTCAAGAGGCGATTCAGTAGGGTTGTCTTACCGGCACCAAGGAAACCCGAGAAAACGGTGACAGGTAAGCGGAGATCGGAGGGGAGCGTCAGCGTTGACATAGCAAACCATCACCTTTGTTATGTAGTTGTCGATTTACAAGTCTGATCTTGTCGATATCTGGGATGCTTGGCGGGCTAGCCAAGGAATTTGATACTTTATATCATTATTCTCGGGAAAAAGAAGAAATCATGTGATGAAGGATATGCTTAGATAACTAAGCAGCGGTGTAGTATTTGTTTGGGCTGGCTCGATTGAGTTTTCAGCTCTGGATCTGCGTCATTTGTGCTTGCTGCAAGTGACCCGAAGACTCGATTTAGCATCGCTGATGGCCCATCTACAATCCACCAAACCGGCTGGCTCACAGTGCATAAGGAGTTCTAGCGAAACACCACTGTCCGATGACCGTTAAGCAAGATCCGATGTTCGATATGGCGACTCACTGCACGTGCTAAGACCAGCGACTCGATATCACTGCCTATACGCACCAAATCATGTGCCGTCATTGAATGATCAACCCGTGCTACGTCCTGTTCGATGATGGGACCTTCGTCCAAATCATGGGTGACATAGTGTGCAGTGGCACCGATGATTTTTACCCCGCGTGCGTGTGCTTGATGGTAAGGTTGGGCACCCTTGAAACTGGGCAAGAAACTGTGATGAATGTTGATCGCACGCCCAAGCAGTGCCTCACACAACGCAGGTGAAAGTATTTGCATATAGCGCGCCAAAATCACCAAGTCGATCTGTTCACGCTCGACCATTTGTATGATCCGAGCCTCTTGTTCAGTACGGTTGTCTGCATTCACGGGTAAGTGCTGGAATGGAACACCGTATGAGGCCGTTAAAGGGGCAAACTCATTGTGGTTGGAAACGACAGTGACGATTTTTGCTTGCAATTGCCGACTGTGTATACGGAACAATAAATCGTTAAGGCAGTGACCTTGCTTACTGACCATTACCAGCAGGCGGGAACGTCGGCGCGCATCGTGCAATTGCCACTGCATTGCATAGGCTTTGGCAAGTATGCTGATCTGGTTTTGCAGTTCTGCCAATGAACTACTATCAGCCACATCAAAATGCACGCGAAGAAAAAACTGATGACTTTCCTTGTCAACAAATTGTTGCGCATCAAGAATATTGCAGCCCGCTCGAAACAACTCGCCACTGATCCGATACACAAGGCCAGTACAGTCGGGACAGGATAAAGTGAGGATATAGTCGTGACGCATTTTTATGGTGCTAATGCAACTCTACTGCAATCGGATGGTCATTATTTAATGGTAGCAATGTGTAGTTCATCTAAGCTGCGCTTATTAAATCGAACTGAAAGTAATATTGAGGTAATGATAATGATACGACCCAGGATAGAATGGAGTAATGCCTTCCTCACTATTCCCTTCCTTTCTTAAACCTTTAGCCGCCCACGCTCTGGAACTGGCATTAAATCGTCTCTTGACGCTTGATCCGGATACCTCGCAAGCACTACGTACACTTGATGGCCAATGCATTGCACTGTCCCTCAAAACGCCTGCTGTAGAGTTACAGATTCGTGTTGATGGGGAATGTTTGCGCGTTGGTCCGGTCGATGCAGCGTATGAGATGGACCTAAAAGTACATGGGACGTTGGCCGGGTTTCTTGGGCAATTACCGTGGCTGGAGCAGGTGCGTCGGGCTGGTGGGGCACAGACTGGGCGTCTGCGTGTGGCGGGTGATGCTGAACTGGCACAACGTTTGCAACAGTTAGCCAGACGTTTTGATCCTGATTGGCAACAACCATTTATTGTTGTGTTTGGTGAATTGCTTGGCGTACAGATTGCTGGTGTGTTGCGTATGACTTTGCGGCAGCTGCAACGCAGCGCAGTGGACTTGGCACAGAGTGCGGCCGAGTTCATTACTGAAGAATCCAGCAGCGTGGTGCCGCGTGCTGAGTTGGAAGCGTTCTACGAGGATGTTGATGTGCTACGTGATGATGTCGAGCGCTTGGCTACTCGACTGATGAAATTGTGTTCGGAAATGGCAGCATGAAGGCGTTATTCCGGGCCTGCCGCATTGGCAAGGTCATGCTGCGCTACCGCCTGGATACGTTGCTGGACGGTACAGCCGTAGAGCGCTGGTTGCGTTTGGCTAAGCCTTTTGTACCTCGCATCAGCGCTGAAATTGTTGAGCAGTCCAGAGGGCGTCGGTTGCGTTTGGCACTGCAGGAATTGGGGCCTATTTTTGTGAAGTTTGGGCAGATTCTGTCCACTCGCAGGGACTTGGTACCCCAGGATATCGGTGATGAGCTGGTCATGCTACAAGACCGAGTAGAGCCTTTCGAGGGGCAGACTGCGCGCAGTATCATCGAAACTGCGCTAGGCAAGTCGGTTGAAAGTGCATTCGCACACTTCGATACTGTGCCACTGGCCAGTGCTTCAATCTCGCAGGTCCATGCAGCTACGCTGCATGACCGACGTGCAGTTGTGGTCAAAGTGTTGCGTCCTGATATTGAGCATCAGATCAGTGACGACATCGCCTTGCTTAAATCGCTGGCTACGTTGGTCGAGCATACTCACCCTAATGCGGATAAAATCCGTCCGCGCGAGATTGTGGCGGAGATAGAAACCACCTTGGCGGCTGAGTTGGATTTGCAACGTGAAGGTGCCAACGCCAGTGTGTTGCGTCGCTTCTGGGAGGCGTCCGACGACATATATGTACCTGAAGTAATTTGGTCGCACACCGCCGAACGGGTGCTGACTCTGGAACGTATGTATGGCATTCCCTCGGACGATATTGCGTTGCTTGATGCCTCGGGTATTGATCGTAAAGCTCTTTCGAGCAAGGGAATCCGCGTGTTTTATACCCAGGTGTTCCGCGATAATTTTTTCCATGCCGATGCGCACTCTGGAAACATTTGGGTCGACAGTGATCCGGCACGCAAATCCAATCCACGTTTTATTGTGCTGGATTTCGGCATCATGGGCCAACTGTCGCAGAAAGATCAGTACTATTTGGCAGAGAATTTCATGGCCATCTTCCATAAAGACTACCGGCGAATCGCTGAGTTGCATGTGGAAGCAGGCTGGATACCTCCGCATGTCCGCATTGAGGAGTTGGAAGCAGCGGCACGTTCAGTCTGTGAACCATACTTTACGAGGCCTTTATCCCAGATCTCGCTTGCTGAAGTAATGATGAAATTGTTCCATGTTGCCCGACGTTACCAGCTTACGTTACAGCCTCAATTGATTTTGCTTCAAAAGACGCTGCTCAATATTGAGGGTGTAGGTCGTCAACTCGATCCTGAATTGGATATCTGGGTCGTAGCGCGCCCAGTGCTCGAACGCATTCTACGTGCCCGTTACAGTCCGCGTCATGCGTTGAAGGAGTTAAATAAACGCTTGCCTGAGATCATGACTCATGCCCCAGACACACCGCGCCTCATACATACCTGGTTAGTACAGCAGGTCGAAAGCCGGAAACAGAATGACGTTTATTTGCAACAAATACGCGCGTTAGCTATGACTTTGCAAGGCTTGCAGCGCCGTGTGGTCAATGCGATTGTGGGTAGCGGCTTGCTGGTGGCGGCTGCGGTATTGTATGGCCTACATCCGGATGGTTTGTACTTGGGAACGATTCCAGTGTGGAGCTTGATTAGTGGGTGCATCGGCGCGTTGGCCTTGTTCAGTGCTTGGTGGCGAAGCTAATGGCGTCGGACTGCAGGTAGCACCCAGTTGGTCACTGGGAAGAATCCCAGTGTGGACCGAGATCAGCTTGGCTTTACTTCACAGTGCTTGGTGGTGAGGGTGAGTGCAACAGGAATCCTGTGATCGAAGCAAATAAGTCATTTATCATACGATGTCATGTTCCACTTCTCTTGGAACCGTCATAGATATTCAGTGGGATACCCCCCTTGTCTCCGTAATCTTGGCAAAGAAATCATATATTCCTTGGTCACTCATTTTGCGTGCGTTTGCCAACTCTCCACCCTTTGTGGTGTAGCGCACTTTGCCATCCGAATTCACCACAACTACTGCCGGAATGCCATCCTGGATTGGGTCGCCATAGGCCTGACTTAACTCCAAATTGCGGTCAAAATTGCCCACGTCGATCTTGACCACTTCAAAGTGCTTTGCAATCAGCGCCGTGTTCTTTTGGTTACGCAATGATTTATCGAGTGCTCGACAGTCGGTGCACCAGTTGGCACCGAAAACTAAGAGGGTTGGTTTGTGTGTACGCTTGCCAGCAGCTAACGCTTTTTTGACCTGAGTCCAGGCATCGGCATGCTCGTCATAAGGAAGGTTTAGCGCTTGCGCCTGAAGGATTAACACAATTAGGAGCAGTGGTAACCATCGCTTCATGAACGGAACTCTAGTAACAGACTATGGATATCCTGCATCTTCTAATCTTGTTGGTGTGTTGGTCAACACAGATTGCAAGGATCAATGAGAGCGAGTGAACACGTGTTAATAAATTAAGAGAAAACCAAAAAATCCAAAGGAACATGGGTAAACTAGAGGCATGTACCCATGTTCCACAGTCACATCAGACTTGGTCGATTACAATTCGATCACGTCGAATGCAACTTCCGGATTGACGTCAGCATCATAATCAACATCTGCGCGTTCGAAGCCGAATAGCTTGAGAAAATCCCGTTTGTAGTTAGCATAGTCAGTCAACTGGAACAGGTTTTCGTTGGTTACTTGCTCCCAGATCACTTTGCATGCCGCTTGCACATCTTCACGTAGTTCCCAATCGTCCAAACGCAGGCGATGCTCCTCGTCGATTGCAGCGGGCTGACCGTCTTCCCGATACAGACGTTCGCGCAGTAGGCGATCCGCCTGTTCGATCGTCCCTTCATGCAATCCTTTCTCTTTCATCACCTTGAACACAATCGCGATGTATAGCGGTAGTGCAGGAATTGCTGCACTTGCTTGAGTCACTACTGATTTTAGTACTGCTACGTTGGCACCACCGCCTAGGAACTGCAAACGTGCATCCAAGCGTCGTGACGTTGCATCTAGGTCAGCTTTTGCCTTACCTAAGGCACCATGCCAATAGATTGGCCAAGTGATTTCGGTTCCGATGTAACTGAAGGCTACCGTGCGTGTCTGCGGCGCTAGCACATCCGCTTGCGCTAACGCATTGATCCATAATTCCCAGTCCTGGCCGCCCATCACTGCAACTGTATCGGCAATTTCTTGCTCAGTTGCTGGCTCAACTGTGGCCTGGATAATCTGGTCCTTGTTAGTGTCAATCGCATTAGAGGTGTGAGCAACACCAATGGGTTTAAGTACCGAGCGCTTTATTTCACCAGTAGACGGCATCTTGCGCAGTGGTGAAGCAAGCGAGTACACCACCAAATCAACGTGGCCTCCCATCTCGCTCTTGATGATCTCAATGACCTTGGCGCGCATTTCGTCCGAAAATGCGTCACCGTTGATCGAACGGCTGTAAAGACCTGCATTCTTAGCGGATTTGTCGAATGCAGCAGCGTTGTACCACCCAGCGGTTCCAGGTTTTTTTTCGGTGCCAGGCTTTTCAAAAAACACTCCTAGCGTATCGGCACCAAAGCCGAATGCAGCACTAATTCTTGTGGCCAAACCGTAACCGCTGGAAGCACCAATTACCACAACCTTCTTTGGACCGTTACTGCGCACGCCTCGTGCACGAGTGGATTGAATCTGCTCCAGAACGTTGTACTCACAACCGACTGGATGAGTGGTGGTGCAGATGAAACCGCGGGTTTTTGGATGAATGATCAACAGAAGGATCTCCTGGGAATGCTGTAATTGCAGCATGTTATATGTTATGGAACGTACTACCCAGTCCATCCGTGACGGTATGTAAAGTTCGGCGACGGGGCACTAAGTGTGGTCTTTTAGTTGGATATGCTGCTCCATCCACAGTTTCTAATACCCATGTCAATGCGTCTATTGATACAAGCGTCTTGAAATCGTCTTTACACATGATCCTGACCCTATATCAGTAGGGGAGTGCTGATATGTATTGGCCTGTCATCCAGAACCTGAGTAAATAAAATGCAGGGCTTGTTATTTATAGCGTATGGGTTATGGCTCTAATTCAAGTGAATAAAATCAGCGTCCCTAGATCACGCATTGCGTGATCTAGGATTGGTCGTCATCGTTAGGCATTGCCGCTGCCATGCATCTACGTCGCTCTGTCGGCTTACCCCTGATAGATCACTTTAATGTCTCGCTGAAGACGTGATTTGCGGCTGTCGCTGTCGGCACGAATGCCAATGTTTCTTCCTGTGTGGAGCGTACAGTCCAGCCAATGCCATTCTTATTGGGTTGGAAATGGACGAGTTCGCCAACCTTGAATCCTGCGGTGGGATTGTCTTGGCGTGCTGGCCAACGTAACTCTGCTTGGTTCTCTGGGGCCTTAGGATCCTGCAATTTCACTTGATATCCACCATCTTGCTGAATTTCAACCGACTTAACCTGCATTGGCGGCGGTGACTTCAGCTTGTTGTTGGTCTGATACTGTTTGTGGGCACTGCCATGTTCTTGACTCAGTTTTGTTGCGGTCATTGATGCGCCATCAATGAATCCCCCAACAGAGATGAGAGGCATGCTGACAACCAGCATTGCGCTGGCTCCTGCGGCCCGTCCACTGGCTGAGACTGCAGCGCCACTGGCTGATATAGCGTCACTGGCATGCACAGAGGGACTCGAAAAAATCATTCCGAATGATCCCAATGAAAAGAAAGCGCCTAAAAGGCGTGAATAATTCATGGTGAAGCTCCACTGTTTGAAGAGGAAGGAGGAGGTTGATGCGCAATGGATTGATCGCCGATCAATACGCCGCGTTCTGATAAAAAGTTGAATATGGATTCAACGGTGACTACGGAATAATTGCCAGAAATACGCTCTCCCCAAGGATGATCTGTGGTCGTTGCGTTGGTAACGGTGAAACGCGCACCAAACCGTTGTCCGAGGCTTAGATGCAAGCTGCTAGGTTTGTAATGTGCCTTGCGTAGCCATGCTTGGACTTTGTTGCGGTTGTCTGGTATTGGGCCATCAGCAGCGGCAAGTGCTGCGGCGATGATCTCCAGTACCCATTGGTTGGAGTTCTGGTAGCCAGTAGTAAAAGGATAGGCCACCGCACTGTAGCGCGGCTCGTGCAAGCGTTGCATCAGGCCGTTTTGAGTGGTCAGCAGTGGATACAAACGCTGCTGTAGCGATGGCGCCAGAACACCCAGACGCAGATCCCCGGTTTGTGCGGTTTCGCCGATAAAGTTAGCCAACCCCTCACGGTACAATTCCGAATAACGGCTCTTGCAATGATTCAGCAAGTGGCGGACACGCCATTGTCTATCCGCTTCGCGGACGACGAAGGCCACGTGACTGTGACGCAAGCCATAGCGGCTTAAATCCTGGCCATAGCGGGCGATGATTGCCACCTGTGTGCCCGGTAACGCATCCAGTTGCTGGGCGGTGCGATCAGCCATGGTCAACATGGCTTCGGTTGCAGCGGGTGATGGGTAGTGTGATTGGCAGACTGGTGTTGCTGCTGTTGCTATTGTCACTACTAAGCTTAAGAGCAGCAGGAAAAGGCAGACGCGCGTAAACTTATTTTTCATTTTGAGATCACTTCGTCCTTGGATTGAAAGCTCTCTTATACGACTCCAAACCATGCACGCACTTCATTGGCGATGCGTTCGGTCTCTCGTAGAGGCTGCGCCAGTGTATCGATAGTGAGTAAATTTTCAACTGTGCATAAACGTGCACCTAGGGCATCAATGAAACACCGTATGCGGCCACGGGTTTGATTGGCGAATGCGGCAGTGACTGGAACACGGGTGGCACAGGCTTCCGATAGAAGGTTGACCGAGTCGGCCGTGGCGATGATTGCATCTGCCCAGCCGAGGATCCCTGGATAGGGGTTGGCGCCTTTGTCAGTGTTGTTCCAAAACAAACCTGGTATTGTCGTTAAGTGTTTGCGTAGTTGCGTTGCCAACTCTGGTGGGGTGCGTCGTGAAGTGGTGGCCAACACACTGCCACCGCAGGACAATTCCTTCACCAGGGTAGTACATAATTCCTCCAATTGAGCTGGCTGCCAAGGTGCTTGCGGTGTTGGTGCTCCGACCAACAGCGCCACCCGCTGGCCAGGTAAGTCCCCCAGTTCCGGAAACTGAGCACGCCCCGTTGCTAACCAAACGTCGTTCACCGGGTGCAGACTGCCAAGTAGAGTGAGCACATTATGGCCACGTATATGATCGTGCTCGGGCACTACGAGCAGGTCCCAGTGACGTGTTGGTAAGCGCGGATCCAAAATTTGAACGACGCACGCCCCTTGCTTGTGCAGCAGACGTGTGGCCAATGCCGCTTGGCGTCCGCAACCAATTGCAAGAAATGGTGGGTATCTCAATGCGTGCCAAAATTTAGGCCCAAAGGCGTGCTTGGCACCGGGGAGACAATAGGGCGCCGTCCAGCGCCACGGGATACGTGGCTTGAGTACCTGTGTTGTATAAAGGCTGCCCACCAGAGTGCTAGCTAGTGCTTCTGCTTGGCGTGTATTGCCGGTGCGGCCGTCGCTGATAGCCAAGACATTCCCAGATCGTGTCACATCCGACATTGGTTTGTTAGAAAAATAGGCATGAAATATGCGTTACTTTAATACTCCACACTTTTAAAGTTCTAACTACCAATATGTGATTGTTTGCGTTACTGGTAAGCGATTACTATGTTTTGATGGGCATCGGTGATGCCGTGTTGCAGCAATAGTTGTCTACTGTGCTGATGCCAAAAGCTTGTTTGACGGGGTGCCGCACTCTACAGGTGGCTTAATCTGATGGAGCCATGAGCGTCTTGGCACTGGATGTTGCTCCGATATCAGAATTTGACCATGCCAAAGTGGATGAAAGATTCTTCGTTGAGCTGCAGCAGCGTTCAATTTTTTTGATTCATTTGGGTCCAGATGTGTGTCCCCGTACTTGCCGCGCTTGAGTTTCGAGCAAACTGTACACATCTTCTGACTGTTTTTATCTAGCTATGTCTTCAGACACTATCTCAATATATAGGGCTCTTATATTATGAACACCACTCAAAAACTGTTGTTGCTTGTTGCGTTGACGCTGTACATGACTGCTTGCTCTAACCCTGCCAAGCAGCCGGAGGTTGCCTCTACTTCGGCAGTAAGTGAAGCGACGCCTTCCCCTCCGGTGACAACGCCTCCAAGTGCAGCTGAACAGGTCAAGCCTGTTGAGGCCCATTCCGGGAGTTATACACTCGATAGTAGTCACACAGATGTGTTGCTACAGTGGAATCACTTTGGGTTCTCGAATCCAAGCGCGCACTTTGGTAATGCCGAAGGCACCGTTGTTTACGATGCTGCGGATGTGACTAAATCGACGGTGCAAGTCACCCTGCCGCTTTCCGGTCTAAACAGCTTTACCGCTAAACTGGATGAGCACTTGAAGAGTACCGATTTTTTTGATGCGGCCAAGTTCCCAAGCATCACCTTCAAGAGCACCAAGGTCGTGTCCAACGGCACCAATAAACTGGCTGTGACTGGTGACCTGACGGTGAAAGGCATAACGAAACCAGTGACTTTGGATGTCACCATCAATGGTGCTGGTGAACATCCGATGACAAAAAAGCAAGCGATCGGCTTCGATGCTAACGCCACGATCAAGCGTAGCGAATTTGGTATGAGTGCTTATGTTCCTAATGTCAGCGACGAAATCAAAGTACGTATCACCGCAGAGGCGCAACTAGAAGGCGCTGTTACTACACCCCATCAATAAAAGGCCGTATCAATAAAGAAGGTATTGCACAGAAGCGATGCTATAGACATACACAGGTCTGTAATGTGTAGGGCCTGTGTATGCTCTGAAGCTCACCTCATTGGTGTGTTCGGGTCTGAAGACACCGATCATGGCTATGAGGCTATAAGTGACAGTCCAGCATCACGTCAACCAAGTCAGTAGGACCAGACCCAATGCGATTCTGTAGTAAGCGAATGGCGCAAAAGAATGGTTCTTGATATAGCCAAGCAACCATTTCACTACAGCGAAACCAGTCAGCATCGCTGCTACAAAGGCCACGCTGACTTCTAGCCAGTTCTCGTGGAGTAGCTCGCCACGTTTGAATAATTCAAAACATGCGTAGCTGCTTGCTGAAAACATAGTTGGAATACCAACTAAAAAAGAAAACTCGGCTGCAGCTGAACGTTTGCTGAGACCGAGTAACATCGCTAGAAAAATGGTTGAGGCTGAACGAGATGTCCCAGGGAACACTCCAGCCACTACTTGCGCCAAACCAACTGCGATGGCCACGCTCCAGGTGACGTTTTCGCGTTCAGGTAAATGTTTCGCCACAGATTCAGCGATCAGAATCCATATCCCTCCAATAATCAACGCCCATGCGATAGGCTGTATCGTTTCCGGTAGCTGCCAGTTGGCCTTGCGCACTGCCAAGCCAACCACTGCAGTAATCAGGAAAGCAGTGGCAAGCTTCATCACATAATCACGGTTGCTGTACTTGTCCAGGCCGGTGGCAAGTGACCACACTTTTTTTCGGAATACGAAGGTGATAGCCAGAATAGCGCCGGCTTGAATCACGATGTTGAAGAAATCTGACCGGGAGCCGAGCCAGTGTTCGGCAATAAGAAGGTGCCCAGTGCTGGAGACGGGTAGGAATTCGGTGATGCCTTCAAGAATACCCAGCATTAGGGCAGTAAATAGTTCGAACATGGGGGGGATGGTTGAGAGCCAAAGGAGGGACAGCATAATCGATACATGAATGATCTGTATTGGTGCGATTTGGGTTGGAGATTTGCACCATATAAGTGCTTTCTGATATCGGTCATTAATGCCTACCCGAAAAAAATCAATGGATTGCAAGGTTCACAGACTTGGTATGCTAATTGCTTCAGCTGCTTCTGACTGTTACCCCAATCCTAAAAGGTTTCCTCTGATGTCGCTGGAAAATGTTGAAAAGCTTGTCAAGGATAAAAAGATCGAATTCGTCGATTTGCGCTTTGTTGATATGCGCGGCGTACAACAGCACGTCACCTTTCCGGTGAACATTCTTGAACAATCGCTGTTCAAGGATGGAAAGATGTTCGACGGTAGCTCGATTGCTGGTTGGAAGGGGATCAATGAGTCGGACATGGTACTGCTGCCTGACGCTAGCACCGCTTATCTGGATCCTTTTTACGCTGATCCAACGCTGGTCATGACATGCGACATCCTTGATCCAGCGACGATGCAGAGTTATGTGCGTGATCCCCGAGGTATCGCCAAACGTGCCGAAATCTACTTAAATTCTTTAGGTATTGCTGACCAAGCATTTTTCGGTCCGGAACCTGAATTTTTTATCTTCGATTCAGTCCGTTTTGCTAATGATATGGGTCATGCTTTTTTCCAAATTGCTTCCGAAGAGGCTGCCTGGAACACAGGCGCTGAGTTTGAGGGAGGTAACAGTGGTTACCGCCCGACGGTAAAGGGTGGATACTTCCCAGTTCCACCGACTGACTCGCTGCACGATTTGCGTGCCGAGATGGTGAAGACCCTGGAGCAGGTTGGCATTGAGACCGAGGTGCATCATCACGAAGTCGCCACTGCTGGACAATGTGAGATCGGCACTAAGTTCGACTCATTGGTCAAAAAGGCTGATCAGCTGATGACGATGAAATACATCCTTAAAAACGTTGCTTACCGCAATGGGAAGACTGTCACCTTTATGCCTAAACCGATCGTTGGTGATAACGGTTCTGGCATGCATGTACATCAGTCGCTCTCTAAAGGAGGGGTCAACTTGTTCTCCGGTGACGACCATGCTGGTTTGTCGCAGCTGGCACTGTATTACATCGGCGGTATTTTCAAGCACGCTCATGCGATCAACGCGTTTTCCAATTCGGGAACAAATAGCTATAAGCGTTTGGTTCCGGGCTTCGAAGCACCCGTAATGTTGGCTTATTCGGCACGTAACCGCTCGGCCTCGTGCCGTATTCCATGGGTTTCTAGCCCGAAGGCACGCCGCATTGAAATGCGTTTCCCCGATCCATTGCAGTCTGGTTACCTCACCTTTACTGCGCTGATGATGGCTGGACTGGATGGCATTAAAAACAAGATCCATCCAGGCCCACCCAATGACAAAGATCTGTATCACCTGCCGCCTGAAGAGGAAAAATTGATCCCGCAGGTTTGTTCAAGTTTGGATCAGGCTCTTGAAGCATTGGACAAAGACCGCGATTTCTTGAAGGCAGGCAGTGTGATGAGTGACGATTTTATTAACGGCTATATTGCGCTGAAGATGCAGGAAGTGACGCAGTTCCGCGCGGCCACACATCCGCTGGAATACCAGATGTACTACGCCAACTAAGTATGTAGTGACAGCGATGGTGGAATTTTTACCTTCCACCATCACTATTTCTTCCATTTTCTTAGGGGTAGGGGAGGATCGGGAGTCAAGCGACCTTCTGGAGCACTCTTCCTCCAGCTCTGTTCTAGAATTGAACTGAGAAAGATGCTGTAGCGTAAGTTAGAATCCGCTTTCACTTAGAGGATGCTGCTTTGGCTTCTGATTAATCCGATATTACTGTCTGCTAGATGCATTCCACGATTGGGGTATGCGAATGAAACTGATTACTGCCATCATTCGACCGTTCAAGCTTGATGAGGTGCGAGAAGCACTATCAAAAGTTGGCGTGTCAGGTATTACCGTGACTGAGGTCAAGGGCTTTGGACAGCAAAAGGGTCATACTGAATTATATCGAGGGACTGAGTACGTCATTGATTTTTTGCCGAAAATCAAGATCGAAATGGTGGTTACCGATGAGCACTTGGATGCGGTCATTGAAGTGATCCGGATCGCCGCTGTTACCGGAAAAATCGGTGACGGTAAAATTTTTGTCACTAAAATCGAACAGGTTGTAAGAATCCGTACTGGTGAGATCGACATTGATGCACTCTAACTCTTGCCATTTTAGTGATATGAAGAATGGTTTTTTCGCAATCTGTATATTTATCGCGTTGGCTTTGTTGGCAGGTGGCAATGCCATCGGTCGTGCGGAGGCTCAGGTACAAACCAATCCTTTGCCTAGCGAGCAAGTCACCACCGAATTGTTGATGTCTGAAGCAACCCCTTCCGACGCGGTTGCAATACCTAAAACGACTTCACCCCCCGTGGTAGACAAGGGGGACGTTGCTTGGATGCTCACCTCAACGCTATTAGTGCTACTGATGGTGTTACCAGGCTTGGCACTGTTTTACGGCGGCATGTTGCGTTCTAAAAACGTACTATCAATGATGGTACAAATTGGTGTGGTGTTTTCTCTGATAGCCATCTTGTGGGTGCTATACGGCTATAGCCTTGCTTTTGCTGATGGTGACATGTTTATTGGTACATTCAATAAGGCATTTCTTTATGGCGTAGACACTGCAACGTTGGTAGATACCTTCTCTAAAGGGTTCAAACTGCCCGAGTACGTGTACGTTGCTTTCCAATTGACTTTTGCAGGTATCACCGCTGCATTGATTGTCGGTGCTTTTGCAGAACGCGTGAAATTTGCTGCGGTACTGCTGTTTATTTTCATTTGGTTTTCCTTCGGCTACCTGCCACTGGCACACATGGTGTGGTCGACGCCAGGTTTTCTGTTGAGCAAGGGGGCCTTGGATTTTGCCGGTGGGACAGTTGTACATATCAATGCTGGTATTGCTGGATTGATCGGTGCTTACTTTGTTGGTAAGCGTATTGGTTTTGGCCAGGTTGCCGTCAAGCCGCATAACGTCCCCATGACTTTCACTGGTGCTGCACTGCTATGGGTCGGTTGGTTCGGCTTCAATGCTGGTTCGGCGTTAGAAGCCAATAGCATTGCTGCCTTGGCTTTCATCAACACCATGCTTGCGACTGCTGCTGCGATTCTCGTTTGGTCGTTGCTCGAAAAGATGACCAAGGGAAAATTCTCAGCTCTGGGTGTTGCTTCAGGCATGATTGCTGGTTTAGTAGGCGTCACTCCAGCGGCGGGTACGGTTGGTCCATTTGGTGCAATTGCGATTGGTGCTGTTGCCGCCGTGTGCTGTATCTGGGGCATCACTGGACTGAAAAGATTATTGAAGGTAGACGATACCTTGGACGTATTCGGCGTGCATGGCATTGGCGGCATTGTTGGTGCGATTTTGACTGGGGTTTTTACCGATAAGGCGCTAGGCGGTCAGGGATATGCTGAGGGGATGACAATGAGCAATCAAGTCATGATTCAAGCCATGAGTGTGGGGATCAGCATCGTGTGGATTGGAATCGTTTCGCTGGTAGGTTTCTTAATTGTCAAACTGCTGTTTGGTTTGCGTGTAAGCGAAGAAGCTGAACGTGAAGGATTGGACATTACATCGCACGGTGAGTCGGCGTACGAGTCCTGAGTCTTGTTCAGGTCACACTAAAATATTATTGCCGTGGTGCTATTACCGTGCCACGAAGTCCATGTGATGGTCATCCCCATAACGTTACTTATTGAATCTACCATTGCAATGGTGGCAGTGATTAGATGGTTGTGATTCCGGCAGCTACCCACAATCGGTTCTTGGGTAGCTCGTGAGTTTATGTGTCTCATAAAGCGATTGGCACACCTCAAGCACATCTGCCGCGCTATACCCGAATTTGTTAGACGCCAAGAGAGTAATCTCAGAAAGTGAATAAGCACGCGGCTGTGCCTTCTTCTTTGGCTCCTGCTTGTACTTGATGACCTTACCTATATGACCGGTGATGGATTCGACCAACGTGTTCGCGATGACCGTGTCGACCAAACGACCCTCTGGGTCTAGCCCGACTTGATCTTCTTTCGCCCGCCAAACGGCAACGAATACACCACCCTCGTGTTTAAATGCTGCACGGATCGTGTGGTAAGGAATCGATTTGAATGCCTCACTCTCACGATCACGCATGACCACCAGCGCCAGCGTTGGAGTCTGTACACGCCCTATCGTCAGCAATGCACGCGAACCCCCGCGCTGTGCGCGTAGCGTATAAGCCCTGCTGAAATTGATACCAATCAGCCAATCGGCCCGACTACGTGCCCGTGCTGCATTGGCAAAGCCTTGATACTCGGTGTTACTTCTGAGCGCAGCAAGGTCAAGTTGCACCGATACGGAATCTTGTGCCGATACCCAGAAGCGTTGCACCGACTTGTGGCAGTCGAAGTATTCCAGCACTTCATCAACGAGTAACTGCCCCTCACGGTCTGGGTCACCAGCATTGACAATTTCAGTTGCCTTTTTCAGCAGCCGCTTGATGACCTCAAGCTGCGCTTTCGCGTCTTCGCGGGGCTGCATGATCCACGTTTCAGGAATGATAGGTAGTTCTTCGACGCGCCAGATTTTCTTACCAGTTTTTGGATTCAGTGGAACGTCTTCAGAAATGTACGCATCTGGCTCAGCTTGTTCGAGCATGTGTCCGAAACACCAAGTGATCGTATCGTGACCGCATTCAATGTAACCCTCACTCTTCCCTGTCACACCCAGCTCACCGGCGATTGCTTTGGCAACAGATGGCTTCTCTGCAAGATGCCCGCCGATGCGTCGACCGGGTTTATCAAGCCGCGCTGGCCGAAGCTGGTGATAACCAACACAGGCTTTGACTGAGGTTACTCGGAGCTGTGCGCGCTGTCATAACTGAATTCGCTGCGCTGCGGCAACATCTGGGTGCAAGGCTCGCACCAATTCAATGACTTTGAGGACTACCCGGTGCCGCCCGCGACATTCACCAGCCTCAAGCAGGCCAGCGAATTGCCGCTGGCCGTGGCCACACTCCTCACTTCGCGCACCTGAAATCGGGCGACCAGGTCAAGGACAAGACCCTGCTGCTGAGCACGATCCTGGCCGATGTGATCAAGCTGGGCTAGACCAAGATGGCAGAATCCTGCCCCGACACCATCTACGCCAAACTGGCTTGGCTGCAAACTTGGCACATTTGCGACGAAACCTATGGGGCGGTGCTGGCCGATCTGGTCAACGCGTAATTCCGGCATGCATTCGCCGAACACTGGGGCGACGGCACCCCGTCATTATCGGACGGCCAGAACTTCCGCACTGGCGCAAGGGGCCGCAGCAACCTGAAATACGGCAGCAGCCCAGGGCGGATGTTCTCTATACCTACATCTCCGATACCCGCGTCAGAACGGCCTGGCCGTGGTCCTGCGTGAGCTAGGGCGCATTGAGTGCACGCTACGTGGGGCTGCGCCGGAGCACATCAATCTGACTGGTGATTACCTGTGGCGCAACAGCGCAAAGATCGGCGCTGGCAAGTTTAGACCACTACGACTATTGCAACCGGATTAGCGTGCTTTATTTTCCGTTTTCTGAAGCAACTCCATCTTGAACACAACAGCATTCTGATGGCTTACCTCCTACGACGTTGACTTGAGCCAAGCTTGCGGGTCAACGTGTTACGACCCAGACCAAGACGTGCAGCTGCTTCGGCACGACGGCCCTGCGTCAAACGCAATGCCACATCCAGTAGCGTTCGGTCCAAACATTTGCGAGCTTCGGCATGCACAGCAGTTGCGCCTGCAGCTAAGCGGTCTTCCGCCCATTTGGCTAAATGGATATCCCAATCGCTTTCAGTGTTACAACGCTTGCGCTTGCCATGTGTTAACACAGCTTCAACATCATTGGCATCAATTGTCTCAGTGTTCACCAAAGCAGCTAATCGCCAGCAAATATTTTCGAGCTCACGGACATTACCTGGCCAATCGTAGCGACGCAGTATCTCTAGCGCATCGGCAGACAAACGTTTAACTGAGATATCCAGCTTGTGCCCAGCCATTACCAAAAAATTCTCGGCCAACTGTGCCACATCATCACGCCGCTCACGTAACGATGGCAGTTGCAAGCGCACTACATCTAAACGGTGCAAGAGATCGGAACGAAAACGCCCCTGCTCGACCAACATATCAAGATCCTGATGGGTCGCAGTAATCACACGGACATTGACACGGATCAGTTCGCGGCCCCCGACCCGGAAGAATTCATTTTCAGCCAGTACACGTAACAGTCTCGTCTGCAAAGACAACGGCATATCGCCGATTTCATCCAAAAATAAAGTGCCGCCATCGGCTTGCTCAAAGCGGCCAATATGACGTTTGGTCGCTCCTGTAAACGCGCCGGCCTCGTGACCGAACAACTCGCTCTCCAAAAGCTCGGTTGGAATCGCCGCAGCATTCAGCGCAACGAACGGCGCCTGCGCACGCGGAGATTCGTTGTGTAACGCACGTGCAACGAGCTCTTTGCCAGTACCTGTTTCACCGTTAATCAGCACCGAGAGTGGTGCCTGCGCCAACCGTCCGATTGCACGGAACAAAGCACGCATCACCGGAGTGCTGCCGATCAAGACGGGATTACTGTTGGCAGCAGGCAATATGGGTGATCCCCCATGAGATCCTTGTGTATGTGGCAACACACGAGCTGCCAACGCAACCGCATCGTCTAGATCAAATGGCTTGGACAAGAATTCATGTGCACCACTGCGAAATGCACCGGCAGTGCTAGCCACATCGGTGTAGGCAGACATAACAATTACTGGAAGGTGCGGATGGCGTGCTTTGAGCTTGTCCAGCAAAATCAAACCATCATCACCAGGCATGCGTACGTCGGTGAACAATAAGTCTGGGATTGGGGAGGCTGCTAGGGCTTGCAACGCTGCGCAAGTACTCTCGAAACCTTCCACGATATAGCCTGCATCACGCAGTGCAGTAGATAACACGAAGCGTACCGAGCGATCGTCGTCAACCACCCAGATGCGTGGGGAAGTCGCATCAATCTCAACCATAGTGCAGATCCTTGTCAGACTCGATCATCATTTGAGGTAGCGACAGGATAAATATGGTCTGTCCTGGCTGTGAGCGGAAAGTCAGCATTCCATGATGCTCGTGCGCGACCTGCTGAGCCAGGGGCAAGCCAAGACCGCTCCCCTCTGCACGACTGCTGACCAATGGTAGAAATACGTGTTCGGCCAATGCTTCGGGAACACCATCGCCATCATCAATGACCTCCAAACGTAGCGATATCACGTTGATACGATCACGGATGCGCTGCCCATGATCAACGCGAGTACGCAGGATGATACGGTTGGCACCGGCTTGGATCGCATTGCGTACTAAGTTCCATACTGCCTGGGTCAACCTATCAGCATCTCCAAGGATGTTCGGAATACCGAGGTCATAGTCGCGCTGTAGGATCACTGAGCAACCGGCTTCAGTTTCAGCTAAAGGCAGGACGCGCTCAAGCACAGTATGAATATTAATCTGCGCATGCGGACGCGCCGGTGCCGAAAACAATAGGCGCTCCAACAGGGTGTTCAGCCGTTCGATCTCGGCACCAATCAGTTCAACCAAATCGCATTCCTCCTGGTCGCGGTGTTTGACACGGCGTGCTAACAGTTGTGCAGCACCTTTGAGGCCAGAGAGCGGATTGCGCAACTCATGCGCAAGCCCTTTGAACGCAGCGCTAAGCGCATTAGGTAATGCTTGAAGCGTGTCCAATGCGGAACACTCTTTGATTGGATGCGCTTCGAGTAACCAAGCGCCTGCTTCCAACCTAGTTAACCAACCCTCAGCGAAAGACGGCGTCCCACCGGGTATCCCGAGTGCAAAACGATGCAAATGCAGTACATTGTGTTCATCATTGTTCAGGAAGCTTGACAGGGCATTTCCCTGATGCTCAAGTGCTTCCAGAGTTTGCTGTTGTAGACGTTTTTCACTGACTCCAAGCCAATATGCGAAAGCTGCATTAACACCTTGGATACGTCCTTCAGCATCCCCCCATGCTACTGGGGTACATAAATTTTCTAATGATGGTGGTGGAACCGGCATCTTCATTGCACCAATGTAGTGCCCAATATGTCTGAACAGTATGCATGTTCTAGAAAAGCATCAATTTTAGTCATAAAGTAAAATAGAATCAATAACTTAATAATTTGGGCGCGCTCCGCAATATTAGCAATGCTCCGCAATTTACCGCGTCGGCGTCACCTTCGCCCCCCTGCGCTTGCGTACATAGTGCTCCGTCATCGTCACCGACGCATGCCCTAATTGTGCTTGTGCTTGGCGGATGTCCCCCGCCAAATCCGCCTTATCGGTCGCCGCTTTGGCGCGTAGATCGCGGAATTGGAATACCTCCTTGGCGACCCCTGCGGCAGCACGTGCCTTATCAAACCTGTAACGCAATCCTATACGACTTAGCTCCAAGCCTTCCGCATCCACAATCAAACGCGTGCTACGCAGCTTCATCCCCCGCTTGCGATCAAAAATACGCTTTATTAAAACTGCCAATTCGCCAGTGACCGTAATCGCCAACTTTGCGCCCGTTTTAGCTTGGCAAATCTCCAAAGCGCCATTAACAATATGGCGCTCATCCATAGACACAACATCACTCACACGCTGCCCCGTCAGATAGGCAAGGTCCATCGCATCCCTGAGCGTTTGGTCCGCTGCTTGGTACACAGAGCGGTACGTCGTATCGTCTACATATACATCGCGACCTGTCGCCTTATTACGCCGGATGCCCCCACAAGGGTTAGGAAGATCAGTAATTCCCTTACTCCGCGCCCAATTCCAAAGATGCGAAAACACGGACACCTCACGATTGGCGATCACCTTAGAGGTGCGCCAATCCAGATACTGACGGATATTCACTGGTTTAATAGCCTCAAACGGCGCGGGTGGGTCATCAAAAAACTTCAGGAGTGGAGCCAAACAACGATGCTCCACGCGCTGGGTGTTATACGCCTTTGTCGGGGTCACCTCAGCGCGGTAACGCTCGGCCACATGGCGGAACGTCACCGCAATGGCAGGAGTGATCTGCGCATGCTCCAGCTCAGCCCACCGCTTGATGGCTAACCCGTAGTCGCGTCCCAGTGGCGTCTCTTTGCGTGGCTTGCCGCCATGATCGTAGTAGTAATACACCACGCCGGACTTCTGAGGGCGCACGCGAAACCTCGGAATCGCACCTGCTTTGATTGGCTTACGTCCCATCAAGCGACCTTATTAGACTTCCAAACAGGCGCAACGATGGGAGTCGTCGGTATCTCTTCAATCGAAGCACGCAGCACGACCGGCCAGTCATACGCATCCAGATAATGCCGAATGCCGTTCTTCCTAAGAAAAGCGGCTTGGCGAGCGCGTTGCGGGGTACCGCATAACTCGGCCACCTCACTTCTGGAAAGACATAAACCAGCGGCTGGGGGCATGTCTCGTAGTTGTCTTGCTTGCACATTAACCATTGTCTGATTCCTGCTCGGCTAAAACGGGGGGGCGTCATCGTGGAAGTCGTCGCCTGCATACGCATAGGCTTTATCGTTGTTACGGACCTTTGCCGGTCGCCGCTGTGGCGTGATGCCGCTGGAGCCTTCGCCGCGACCGCCGAGCATGTGCATTTGGTCAGCAATAATCTCAGTGACATAACGGTCCTGCCCATCATTGCCGGTGAACTTGTCGTAGCGAATGGCACCCTCTATGTAGCACTGCGATCCCTTATGCAGATATTCGGCGGCAATCTCGCCCAGCTTTCCGAAAAACTTGACGCGGTGCCATTCGGTCCGCTCCTGGGTATTGCCCTCTCTGTCCTTGCGTTTGCTGCTGGTTGCTAGGCTAATGTTGGTGATCGTCATGCCGCTTTGGGTGTATTTGATATCCGGCTCGTTCCCCAGGTTGCCGACTAGGATCACCTTGTTAATTCCGCGTGCCATTGTGAGTGCTCCTAGAGGGCAATGGAGGGGGAGGGGGCAGGTAGATGCTGTTATTGCTGTTGTTGTTCATTGGATATGTCTCCTTGCATTGCCCATGACCTTTTGGGCGGCCTGTTCCATGTGTGGGCCGAGGGCTTTTTCTATTCTGAGAACACCTCCATCCATGCCATCCACTAAATGGGTGTAAAGCCTTCCGCCCATTTTCCTGGCTCCAAGACAAGACAATGCTTGCGGAATCTTGTTTTCAAAAGACATTTCGTACAGTCCTTTAAAGTGGCAGCACAGAAACCAGATGTTGTAGAGCACATCGTCATTCACGAGCGCTCCGGTAGCGGTATAGCTCCCCGTCTTGCGGATCGAGGGAAGGACTTCCAGCACATCCAGCACCCAGCGACGAAACGCGGCGGCGACTGAAGTACGGGCGAACATCGCCACCAGGTGGCAGCCACGGGGGCTGAAGATACGGATATCACGGGCCTGCTCACCCTGAGGGGTCAATTTGACCACGCAGGTCATTTGTTCGGTGAACTCATCCGTGCGACGTGCATAGATGCGCAATACGGATCGTTCATCGGCATAGCCCAAAGCACGGGCTAACTCGCGTGCACTCAAGTACGGCGTACCGTCACGATCAATAATGGAAAGGGATTTGCCGGAAAAACACACGGCAGCAGGTAACTGCGTCATAAAAACGTCTCCTATGTCATTGGAAGAACACAGGAGAGACGTTCTTACGCGCCGCACCTGTGGGTGTCGGGAGGGTAAGAAACCGGACATAGACGGCGGGCAGCTTTCCCCTTGCGGGTCTTGTATCGCTGCCGCCCTCCCGACGTAAAAACGTGCGGGCGTAAAAAAACCGCATGGTTTTCGGATGCGGGTACCGCTATGTACGGAGTTCTTACACTCCTTACCGAAGACGGTACCGCAGCGGTGAATGTGGGTCAAGCTCACGATGCCTCCTTCAGCACATGCGCGGCTTTCTCAGGAGTTAAGAAAAGTTTGTAATTGCTATGGCCAGTGCGCTTGGTGGCGGTGTCATTGATGACGTCAAGTAGATGCGCGTACAGCTTTCTGTCCATCTCCTTGCTCGCAATGACATGCGCTCTAATGCATGTCAAAGCAGCAATGGTGATCTGGTCATCAATGGTGACGGAACGCCCTATGGAGACGCTGCGCCCAATGTTGACTTCATTACCGATGATGCATCGCTTGTTAATGGTTGCATACTCGCCAATGGTGACGCGCCGACCAATGGAAACGGAGCTGCCGATGTCCGCACATTTTCTGATGATGACGAAATCAGCAACGTTTAACTCACTACCAATGTAGCAATGGCTTTCAATCTGGGAGCCTTCGCCAATATTTGCCTGGCTGAAGATGATGGTGTATTCCCCAATGATGTTCCCCTGGCGGAGAAATGATTGCGCACCAATGGATGCCTGTACGCCAATGTGGCAATCAGGGCCGATATAGGAACTTTCTTGGATGGTGGAATATCCTCCAATGGTGCTTCTTGGCCCAACGAAGACGTCTTCATGGATGACGGCATTAGGAAAGACAATGGCGCCTTTGCTGATCGTTGCAGAGGAAGCAATATTGGCCTCAGTAGAAACAATCCCGCCTTGGCTTCCATCCGGATTAATCCAGTGCCGCGCCTTTGCGATCAAGTCATCTGAGAATTTGTATTCAAACGTGTTGTTCATAGGGGGCATTGTCTTTTGATATTGATGGGGCGTTCCATCACGCGGCCTGCTTGATGGCGGTGCGGGATGAAGCGTCGGACAACACCTGTTTCAAGGCATGACAGATCACAGGAAATTCAGCAGCGGCGTACCACTTGACGTCGTATTCGGTACTGACGGGAACAAACCCCAGTGACGCTAATCCATCGGAATTGATCGCTAGCGGGGCAATCCACTCATTGATCTGGCGCAGTCTGATGAGGTCACCGCTGGATGCGGGTGCGGCAGTGGCGCTGCTGGTGGTTGAACTCAATTCCGAGGAGGGATGTGGTGATGGCGGCACGTGGACGGGCACCGCTGCTGCGGTGTTCTGGCGCTCGCGTTGGGCTTGGATGCGTGCCTGTTCCTGCTGCTGATGATCGGCAATGCGGGCAAGGATCAGATTGCGCAGGTCATCGGGTGTTTTGCTGATGCATAGACTCACCCTGTCTGGAAACAGGGAGCGGTAAGCCGCCTCACATGCTTCCATCACGGTGATATTGGCGCGCACCCGTTCCACGTGGGCAGTGATGTTGATCTTCTCGTGAGCCACGGCGGCGCTCACAGCCTCCTGCATGCTGATCATCGACTTCTTGCCTTTGATGGTGTCACCGATCTTTGCAGGCAAATCAGCCGGAATCGGTAGGGCATACTCCTCTAACCTCGCGTTGAGGCTGGCGTAGTAGTCACGCAGGGTCTTCAGGCCGGTGTGGACAATCTCAGTACGGCGGTGATCTTTCTCGGTTTTCACCAAGCGATCCAACTCAAGACGGACGCGGCGGGTTTCTTCGGCGATTTCGTCCAGGGTGCGGAAGACGGCATCGATGTCGGCGGTTTGTCCTAATACCTGTTGTTTGGTGGCGTCTAGGCGCGTCTCGACGCCTTTGCACCATTTCACGGTTTGTTCTGCGTTGGCAAAATCCTCATCGGTGCGCAGGTCACGGTTGATGTTGTGCAATACGGCTAGTGCGCAGGCTTTGAAGTGCGGCAGGTTGGAGGTGGTCACTGTTCCTGTGACTGCAATATGCAATGCCGGTAGTTGCTCTGGTGAACGCCCCAAGGCCGCAGGCGGTGGTGGTGGCTCAGGCTGGTAGGCGGCAATGTCCGCTTGCAGTTGTTGCCATCCGTTGATGATGCGGGTACGTAATTCGGGGTTGGGGGTGTACCAGCAATGACGTTCTTCTATGAGCTGTTCACCGTTCCAGGCCGAGGCCATGAACAGGACACGTTGGGCACCGGACACCATGCTCTGGTGTTCCATCTGTATTTGATAATGTAATGGCAGGTCTTGGCCGGTGCTGCCGTCTGTCATGGCGGCGCGAATCGTGTCATTGAGTTGCTTGTGTTCCCAGACGGTGTCTTCCAGCAAGGTCAAGCCGTCGAAGCTGGCCGAATACATGTCATCGACACCAACACAGGGATACAGGTCATCACCGATGATGCGTTCTGCCAAGGGGCGTGCCAGTTCTTCAACGCGATGCCCCTCAGCAAAACGTTGTAACGTGGCTTGGTCATAGTCAGGGGTGATCCCCGTGGCGCGTTCCCGTATCAGTTCGGCACGGCTTTTATAGGGGCTGCATCCCATCATGGCCGGTGCGTCGCTGGCATTGAGATACTTGGCGCGGTGGGTGTGCCATTGCGGGGTGCCTTGGGTCAGTTCAATGATGTTCATGTGTTTTCTTCCGTGTCAGTGGTGTTGCTTTCCTGTGGGGTGTTGTCTGTAGGCACAGGCTCAGCACTGGTGTCTTCTGCGCAGGCGCGAATGGCGGTGAGTTGCTCTAGGCTTAATTGGCCTTTGCCTTTGCTATGCAGCATCGTGATGATGCGATCTGCCGTGGTTTTTCCTGATTCAATCAGGTCACACCATTTTGGAAAATTCTTTTCAAATTCTTCTTGTGGGTAAGGGCCGCTGATGTCTCTGATGTCTTTGTTAACGGGGATGGGGGCAACATGGATCGTTTCGCCCTCAATCGTGTGTCGTCCGGCATCCATTTCCTCAGCCGTCGGTTGAGCGCCCACGGCTTCTGGGAATGCCTTACGTAATGCCAAGGCTTCAGCGCATTTCTCCAACTGCCCAAAGGGGCGTTTTTGCCACATGCTGTTAGGGGCGGGGCTGTCTTTTCTTGCGGTGGCATAGGCTTCCAGCCAATACACGGTTGCGGCAAACCGGACGCGTTCACCAGCAACCATGCGGTACACCGCAATGCGGCACCATGACGGATAGCGTATCTGCACGCCGCCCAGTGTTTCGCAGACGGTGTCTCCAAACACGGCTTCATCTTGTCCGGCGTATTCGCCGGTGCGGTGTGCCTTGGTTCGATACAGTTCGATCCCGGGCATGATCACATCGCGCATGCCTGCCGATGACATAACGCGCCCATCGACTTTCTTTTCTGGAATCCACATCGGCACGATGTGAACGGGTTTTGTCATCGGGTCTAAATCAGCCGCTTGGCAATAGGCCAACACCATATCGACAGAGGTATCTGAAGCCCCAGGATAAAGACTGGTTTTCAATGCGGTACGGATCGACTGCCGGTATTCGGCTGTCATAGGCATGGCATTGTTTGGTTTGATGACAGACAGGGAGTTCATGGCAGCTTCGCTCTGTTAAAGGGATGCGGAGAATGTGCCAATGGTCAGCGTGGCGTGTCCTTCAAGCGCACGAAACAACACGCTTTTAAAATCTTGGGCGATCGCTTCCTGCTGTGCTTGGCGCTGTATGAGGCGCAGTGTGATGAGTGGCTTTTCTTTTTCTTCGTCGGTAAATACGGACAGCCGTAGCAGGAATCTGCGTTCCGGTAATCCAAGATACGGCTGGGTCCTGAAGGTGAAACCAATCGGTAAGCCAATAGCTGATTTGGCTTCGATATCATCGAACTTGGAGCGTGATGTATTGAATTCGCCCTGAGTTGATTCTGACTCTGAGGTTTTCTTGATAGTTAATTTGCGAATCGCGTTAATCGCGGTCGTCAGCGGTAGTTCATCAAGGCTTTCTTGTGATGTGGCCGACAGCAGCGGTGCCCAATCTTCCAGGAAATCAATCAACTTCCGCTGATTGAGTGTTTTACCGTCAATATCCAGCAGTGCTTTGTAAGCTGCTGTGGCGTTAAGTGTGAGCGTGGCTGTCCAGTCGCCATGACCGGGTGATTCTGTTGTACCGAGATTGAAAAATATCTTGGCACTGAGATTTTCTGCATTAATAAAACCTTCGCCATTTCCTTTTGTCTTGATGTACTGCACGAAGTCGGTAATAGATTGGGTTTTCATTTCTCCACGGAAACGCGAGCGTAATGTGTAGAAAGATTCGAGATTTCTGATGTCATAGTTATCTGGAATCGCTACCGCGATATCCTGTAATGCAGGCGGTAAACGGAATTTATTAGCATCAATGGCGGTTTGTTGAATATGTTCTATGGCTGTTTTGTCCATGAATCAGCTCCTTTTTTCAGTTTATTTAATGGGTGATGACTAGTTTTTTTCAGCGAACAATTGCTGTTGTGTCTCTGGGATGAGCGTTAATTTGCCGCGTGCCCCGACATACATTGGCGTGCTGGTGGTGTCTTCCTCTATGACTTTGCCGCGTTCCTTGGGTTCAACGTATTTCAAGGTGTGATCGATCATGACTTGCGAGGATTCGCCAATGGGCTTAATTTTTAAGCTGAGCGTGACCTCACCTTGTTTGCGGGTGTAGCTGATGGCCAACGCCACATCACTCAGCGCTTTTGCAAATTTTTGGGCGAGCACTCCGCCATCTGCGACTTCAAATAGGTGTTCGAGGTCTGTTAACGATGTTCTTTCTGTAGTGATAGACATGGTGTCCTCCAGCAATGGTGTTAGTGCTTGATCAGGGTTGAAGAAAGCGTTTTAGCGGCTTCGTAGTGCGCGCGGCGAACGCGGTAATTGGCGATGCGTAGTGCATTGGGCATTGCTCGGGTATCGCGCAAAATGCAGCTGGCTAACCCAGGGTGCGCGTAGTCATTGCAACGTGCAGCGTGTTGTTCTTTCGGTGTGCGATAGCGGTTCATCGGTGGGTTTCCTGCTTGATAGTCAGGGCATCGGATCCATCGTGGGTGTTACGATTTCGACATCCTTCCCGGAGTTAATCCGCTTGAGCACCTCCGTCAGATCGCTGAGGCTTACTGGACGACTGAGCCGATATCGCAAGTCGAGATAGTCACGGAGGGGGCCGTTCACGTCGTCGGCAGACGCGAGAAATAAATGAGGCGCACACTTCCTGCAATGTACAGGGGTGCCGTAGATGTCTACCCTATTATGATGATTGCAATAACCCATACAGAAATTGCGATTGTGATCCAGGTGTGACATAGGAATTCCTTTACCGAAAAATCTCGGGGGTTTTTGTGTCAAATCACGCCGCACGTGGCGGGCTGGGATGCGTGTTGTTTCGCATTTATTTGCGGTGGATGGCTGTGACGGCAATAACGGCTGGGAACCCAAAGCGCCGGTAGGCGTCAGACTTGGCCTCAACAGTTTTCTGAAACAGGCCGGTGTAGGTGTACACACCCTGCTTGGTGCGTGCGGTGATGGTGCAAGGAATCATGCGTATTCCTCCTGCATGACATCGCCCCACATCGCGTGAAAGCATTCTGATTCGTGGCGCATTTCTTCCTTGACGTCCTGCTCAGCAAGGATGCGCAGTTGTTCCATGCGTGCGAGTCCTTGCACTTCGGCCAGTGCGTAAAGACGGGCTAATACATCGCTGTCGCTTAACTGATCCGAAGGCAGGGCATGTAAATCCGCTAAAACGATTTCCATCTCTTTGTAATGGGCCTCCGATAACGTACCGTCCACCCATTCATCGGCTTCTTCGATTTTTTCTGGGTCGCTTAAATAGTCTTGAACGCGAGCATTAACCCGTTCTGCGAAATACTCTTTAGCATCGTCTTGCGGTGGTTGTAGGCGTGGGTCGCTATAACTGCTGTAGCCAATGCCAGTCATGACTCACCTGCCTTTGGTGTAGCAGTGGCGTCAGTACGCACCGGCCCGCGCACAGCGATAACCGAAAATTTGTCATCTGTATCCTCTGTAGACAGACAACCCATTCCGCCAACCCATGCGCTCCCTATCCTTGTGTTTTCACTCGGGGTGCAGGTCCATGCCGCAATGCCTCGTGTTACGGCCAGTAGCTCTTCGTCCGTAGGACGACGCCAATCGTCGTAACCACCAATGCGTGAGTTACGACAAACCTCTTCCGCTTCGTAGTAATCAAACTCCCCAAGAGTTTCTGCCGTCCATTGCATACAGGTGCGCTCATCTTGCGTGATGATGTGCTTACCGGTTTCGTCTCTGATTTGGGTATATCTCCCCCATTCCAGGGCGAAGATTGTGTTGGGGTATATGGTGCTCATGCGGCCACCCCCATGCTTTCAGCGGCAGCTTCAGTGGCTTCGTATGCAGCAAGGTCGGCGGCATAAAAAGCATCACGAATAGCATTAATAACAATATTGGTATCACGCGCTTTTTCGTCTTTAACGGCGTAGTACGCCGCAAAGGCAGCACTGGCTTTTTCTCTAGCGGCTATGTACGCAGCATGTGATTCTGTTATAGCCGCTCCGGATTCACTACGAACCTCATCAAACGCTTCTTCTTCGGCGGCTTCGTAGGAGGCCCAAGCGGCACGCGCAACAGCCATAGCAGCACCAAACGCTTCTTGTTTTTTATCAGCGTCGTATAAAGCAAAAGCAGCATCACGCGCTCCTTCTTCAGCGGCTTCGCGTGCCTCATACGCGTCCCTAGCAGCGTCTTCGCAGTCATATAAAGCATCACGCACTTCTTTTCTAGCGGCTTCGCATACAGCCCAAGCAGCAGCAATCTCTTTTTTAGTTTCTGATACGGGTGGGCGGGCCTGGGGCTGGGCTTGCTCGCTAACGTTTAATGTCATTTCGATATCTCCTGGCCCCTGCCGCTGGTTACGGGTGTCGTGGGGCGATGGAGATAAATTACCCATGGGTATAAATAATGTCAATACCCATAGGTAAAAATATTTGCCATTCGGAAAGATTCTGTCTGATTTGGTGGCATAACGACAGGTAATGATGCTCCGTGAGTAGACTCAGCATGTAGGTGACCAGGCGGATGTAGAGATCAAGTGAAACTTGCATTGTCTTGAGATCTCCCATGATGCAAATGGCATTACTTTTGGGTAAGTTCTGCATCAAGAAAAAATAGAATTGTTTAGCTGATTGATTACCCTCAAAGGGTTGATATTTCTTGGATTTTGCGCGAATTAAAATGGCGTTCTATGATGCAGATACATTGAAGGGGTAAAAATCATGCTGACAGATCATGAGAAAGCTGAACGCCGTGCTGTGGTGCAAAGCGCACTCGCAAGCCAACGCATTGAGGGGTTAGAGCCGGATGCGCAGGCCGTGGTTGATGCTGAATGCTGGGCGCGTGGTGAAATGACTATCGCTGCCGCCGTGGACCAGTACAAAGCGCGTGTTCGGCTCCAGATTGCATGAAATACGCAGGGGATCGTGGTGATCCTTACCTGGACAGCGAAACAGGTGTTCTTCGTAATCTCCTTGGAATCAGGGATCAGGGGGGGCTCGATAAAATAGAGTCCACCCTTTCTTTTTTGCGAACCAGCGAATTGCGTGAGCGACCCGTAAAAGGCAAATTTGATCTAGCGCATTTACAGGAAATCCATAATCGTCTTTTCCAGGATGTGTACGACTGGGCGGGTCAAATCCGTCAAGTTGAAATCTCGAAAGGCAACACGATGTTTGCCCAGCAGATTGCGATTCAGAGTGCGGCGCAGCAGATCTTTGGGCAGCTTGCTAAAGAGCGATTTTTGTGTGGCCTTGATGCTGAAGAATTCAGCAAACGGGCAGGTGATTATCTTGGTGAAATTAATGTGCTTCACCCATTCCGCGAGGGAAATGGCAGGACGCAACGGGAATTCATCGCGCAATTGGCTCAGCGTGCAGGTTACCGGATCGACTGGGGCGTGGTCAGCCAGGCGGATATGATTAAAGCGTCAATCGACGCTTACAACGGGGATTCAAGTGGATTGGCTAGTATCATCCGCGAAGGAATATCTGATCAGCTTTTTAAAGATAATGAGTAATCCACGAATACTGGAAACAATTCATCTCTTTGAAGAACTGGCAAGGGACATCAAGAAACTCTTTCTAAGTGCTGAATGAGATAAACGCGCCCACCAATAATTGTATTTTCATCGGCAACGAAGTCAGGATAAAGATCTTTATCCATGCTGGTAATGTAGATGTATCCGTTTCTATCCTGTAATGCTTTTATTTGTTGTCCGTTACCTGTATTGACCAAATAAAGCCCATCCCCAACAAACGTATTGCAACCAGTATCAACGAGCACAGTTTCACCTGGGAGAATCTTTGGCGACATTGAATTACCGGTTCCGGTAATCAGCTTGAGTCGGCCTGGTGGTGGTAAGAATCCAATGAGTGAGCGGATGTAATTTGGTGGGAACTCAACAGAGTTTATAACTTCAGGTAAATCCTCATTGATACGACCTGGTCCCATATGCGCCTCTGCTTCAATATGCTGAACACGAACATAGTTAGTATCCTCCCGATTATCTAATGCCCTTGACATGGTAGCAATTTCCTTGAATGCATCTGGATACGCTCTAACCAGAAGCTCAAACATATCTTCACCGATTCGCTTGCGACCAGCTTTCTTTGGCGGATAAAGCATCCGCGACACGTAACTGGAATCTTTACCTATCTTCGCGGCAATCATCGCTTTACCGCCATAGCCAAGCTTGTCAGATAGAGCTTTAAGCGCTAATCGGCGCATTTCGTATTTATCCATGTTGCTATTCGACAATTTCGTTACCTTTAAGTAAATTGTCTATGGGTATTGAATTGGGTAATTACCCTAGGGTATATTCACGTCATGGAAACCCTGCGTACTTACCTCACAACACTCAGCCCAACCGAACAGGCGCACTACGCTCGTAAAGCGAATACCACCATTGGTTACCTGCGAAAGGCTCTCTGCAAGGGACAGCGATTTGATGGTGCACTGGCGCGACGCCTTGATGAAGCCAGTGGTGGCCGTGTTTCTCGTTACGATCTTCGCCCAGACATCTTCGGCGCTCCCCCCACAGCCCACAGGCAGGAGGTGTCCGATGCGGCGTGAGAAAGGCACTTTTTTTACTTCGCTGTGGGGTGCTTCTTTACGTACCCTTTTATCCATTTGTGGAGGACGATCATCCAAGCCCGCCTTGCCACTTTTCTGTAAACGACCGCCACGGTCACAAGTGAAAGCCCGGAAAGACTTATTGCTTGAATTAGATTTGAGTCGAGGATTCGCAGGCAAGCCGATGCGATGGATGTTGGGGAAATCTGAAAAACCCAAAGCAACGTCAACGCACACATCCACAAAGCAAGATGAAACATGACGAATATGAAGACTATCGCTAATCGCCCTAAGCGCATGGCCATGTACAAGGCCAACTTCGAGTCGTATAGCTCCTCTAATTCGCTCATGCCGATCTCCGGTAGTGATTTGGTTGCTTGGAAACACCAATTCTACTGGCAGATCGGCTCCAACCCGATTTTGATGCGCTGTATTCGATCTTTTCAATGACATTGAATAACCCTTGGTAATGAATCTATGTACGCCGATCCAACTCACATTCGTAGTCACCCGGTGAAGGTGCGTTTTAACGATGCCGAACGCGATTTGATCAATGCGTTGGCTCAGTACAACGGGATGCAACCGGCGGAGTTAGTTCGTGCACTGGCGTTATCGGTAGCAACTGCTGCGATAAAGAATGATAAGCGGCAAGCAGACGCGGCTTGAAGTGCCTAACCAGGCCCTTTGGAGGCCCTGTGAAAATTAATCTAAGCCCTGCTGATCGAAAAATGTTTGAGCAATACACAAAAATCTATGGACTGGCTTGCGTTGATGAAGCGGTAGAACACGCTGCAAAACAAGCACTAAAGGACGCTTATCTGCTACGGGCCAAGAATGGGCATTCGCCTCTTGAAGAAGGCGTGGTGATTTATTTGAAGGGACTTAAAAAGCCCTTAAGGAATCAAGAATGAAAGCAAGCGGTGACAGCGTGAGCTTGACCACTGCCCACCGCTGCGGTACCGTCGCTGGTAAGGAGCTTAAGAACTCCGAGCCTAGCGGTACCCGCATCCGAAAATCATGCGGTTTTTTTGTGCCCGCACGTTTTACGTCGGGAGGGCGGCAGCCATACAACACCCGCAAGGGGAAAGCTGCCCGCCGTCTAGGCTCGGTTCTTAACCTCCCGACACCCACAGGTGCGGCGCGTAAGAACGTCTCCCTGTGTTCTTCTCACAGCCTAGGAGACGTTCTATGACGCAGTTACCTTCTGCCGTGTGTTTTTCCGGCCAATCCCTTTCCATCATTGACCGTGACGGTACGCCGTACTTGACGGCTGCCGATCTGGCACGAGCGCTTGGTTACGCCGATGAGCGCGCGGTTTCCCGTATCTATAACCGTCATTCCGAAGAGTTCACCGTCGAGATGAGCTTGGTGGTCAATTTGACCACCAAGGGGTTCGGAAGTGGCAACTCAGAAAAACCTGTCCGTATCTTCAGCCCCCGCGGCTGCCACCTGGTGGCGATGTTCGCCCGTACTTCAGTCGCCGCCGCGTTTCGTCGCTGGGTGCTGGATGTGCTGGAAGTCCTTCCCTCGATCCGCAAGACGGGGAGCTATACCGCTACCGGAGCGCTCGTGAATGACGATGTGCTCTACAACATCTGGTTTCTGTGCTGCCACTTTAAAGGACTGTACGAAATGTCTTTTGAAAACAAGATTCCGCAAGCATTGTCTTGTCTTGGAGCCAGGAAAATGGGCGGAAGGCTTTACACCCATTTAGTGGATGGCATGGATGGAGGTGTTCTCAGAATAGAAAAAGCCCTCGGCCCACACATGGAACAGGCCGCCCAAAAGGTCATGGGCAATGCAAGGAGACATATCCAATGAACAACAACAGCAACGAACCAGGAGCTGGTATGAATGCAATGACACCTTTCCAGTTTGAATCTCATGCCGTGCGCACCGTGGTCGATGATCACGGCGAAGTGTGGTTTGTCGGCACAGACGTTGCTACGGTATTAGGCTACGCCAATCCCCATAAAGCGTTGGATGCCCACTGCAAGGGGTGTGCGAAACGCACACCCCTTCAGACACCAGGCGGGATTCAAGAAATCCGGATCATCTCCGAGCCTGACATGCTCCGCTTGATTGTGAGCAGCAAACTCCCTGCCGCAGAGCGGTTCGAGCGTTGGGTGTTTGAGGAAGTTCTGCCCACCCTGCGCAAGACAGGCACCTACTCCACACCAGGAGCACTGCCCACCTTGCCTGGGCCGACACAGGATCGCGTTGCCGCACTCCTGTTAATCGGCCAATTCGTTTCCAAAGTGACTGGCGTAAAACCAGGAATTGCTGCCGCCGCGACATTGGCCTGTATCAAAAGCAATACGAATTTAACGACCGAAGAGATACGCCGCGCATTGCCTGCGTTGCAGGAACCGCTTTGCCTGCTCAACGCCACGCAACTAGGCAAGCGGCTGCATTGCTCGGCCAAGGCGGTGAACCAATTATTAGCCTCCAGAGGCTTTCAGTTCCGTAATGAACGCGACGAATGGGAATTAACCGAAGCCGGTCGCGTGTGGTGTGAAGCCATTCCGTACTCGCGCAACGGGCACAGCAGTTATCAACTCTTGTGGAATCCAGACGTCATCGCGTGTCTGAGGGAGGCGGCATGAATTATTACGAACGCCACATTGGCGATTACGCCCGTGACACGGGGTACCTCTCGGTGCTCGAACATGGCATTTACTGCCTGCTGTTAGATCGCTACTACGCCACAGAACAACCGATTCCGGCTAACAAGGCGCACCGCATCGCGCGTGCCCATAGCAAAAAAGAGAAAAGCGCTGTTGATGTGGTGCTTGATGAATTCTTCTTATTGCAAGAGGACGGCTGGCATAACAAGCGATGTGATGAGGAAATCGCTCGCTTTCATGCAAGGGCAGCAGCACAGCAGGAGAACGGCAAAAAGGGAGGGCGGCCTAGAAATTCTGCTCATCATGATAGCCAGACACAAACCCAACAGAAACCCGCTGACTTTGATTTAGATAACCCAAATGAAACCCAATCAAAAGCCAACACAAACCCAAATGAAACCCAGATAGAACCCAATCAAAAGCCCACCAGACACCAGACTCCAGATCCCATTATCTCTTCCTCACTGTGTTCGGAAGAGAGTTTGGTATTCGCCGAGGACGGCAACGCCACCGGCAGCACGGGAAAACCCAAGCGCTCGCCTCACGGCTCACGCCTGCCCGATGACTGGGTACCCAGTGAGGTTGATGTGTTGTACGCCACCCAGCAGGGTGTGGATGGACGCTACGAAGCCGAGAAATTCCGCGATTACTGGCGCAGCGTGGCCGGAGCCAAGGGGCGTAAACAGGATTGGGAGGCCACTTGGCGTAACTGGATTCGCCGCGCTGCCGAAGACAAAACCAGCTCCATGAAGCACGGATATCAACGCCATGAATACAATTCAAGACCTATGCGACTCGGCCTTGCAGATCAAGCCCGCGCCTTCCATAGACAATTTGACCTGCGTGACGGATCGCTCCAGTAACACCGCTTCCCTTGCGCAAGCCACGGTGATCCCGTTCCCCTGGCTGCGCCGCTTATGGGAGCGGATGACTGCGTTCTATGGCCACGCCTGGGTGAATGTTCATGGTCAGTCGGCCCAAGACGAAGAAGGCGCCCTGACCGTGGCTGGTGAAACCTGGCAGAAGGCGCTGGTTGGGCTGGAGGCGTCTCAGTTTGCGGACGGGTTGGCGGCGTGCATTGCTGAAGGCGGCGAGTTTCCGCCCAGTGCGCCGCGGTTCCGTAGCATGTGTTTAGGCGTCCCATCCCTGGCGGCGGTACGGAGTCACTTCACCGCAGGCACCACGCAACGCAATACGCCGTTTGTAGCCAAATGCTGGGAGTTCATCGACTCATGGAGCTATTGCCAGTCCAGCCGTGCTGAGGCTGATCGGATGCTGCGTGAGGCCTACGAGCAAGCGCGAGACTTTGTCATGCGTGGCGGCGTCCTGCCAGAGGTGCCTGTTGCCCTGATTGAGGCGCAACAGCCCGCAGCGCCCCAACCGGCCTCCCCTGACGTGGCTCACGCAGCGCTGGAGGAAATTAGCAGCATGTTTCATCACCCTGAGCTGGCCGCCCGTGAGGAAAAGCTCATGGCCGAATTCCACATCAGCCGGAATCAGGCGCATGAGCTGATTGAATCGGGGGTGGTATGAGCAAGGCGATGCCTATGGCTGCCTGCGCCATGGCAGGAGTGAAGCAGATGCAATCTTTAACATTGCCGTGGCCCTCCAAGGACCTGTCACCGAACGCACGGGTGCATTGGACACGGCGCAGCAAAGCCGTAAAACAGGCCAGAGGCTACGCCGAGGTGATGGCACGGCGTGCCGGATGGAGTGGCCTGTCACTGCCTGTTGAGGGGCGTCTGGATTTATGGATTAGCTTCTATCCGCCCACACGCTGTCTGCCTGACGATGACAACATGCTGGCGCGGTTTAAGCCGTACCGGGATGGCATTGCCGATGCCCTGGGCATTGATGACCGGCGTTTTGTATCGCATCCGTTGATTGAGGATGAGGTACGCCACGCCGGACAGGTGGTCATCACCATCACGGGCATCACGCAGCAAGCAAGCAACGGAGGGCCACGCCTGCACGCCCATCCTGCATTCTGATCCTCCCCATCCGTGGTGATGGCCGTGTGACCAACGTTTATTCAGGTGATGCCTACCTGAGCGCTATGAAGCGCCTGGTGACTGCTTCTGGTCACCGCTTTTGACGTAAAACCCACAGGACATCCGCCATGACTGATCCGCGACGCTTACTGGCTCGTTTGAACCCGAGCACGATCCGCTACGACACGCTACCTGGTGGAGTGCCTGAGTTGACAGCGCAAGACATTGCCCATGCCCTGGGGCTGGTGCCTGCGGGGTTGGGGCGTGAGGTACTGCAAGCGTGCTGGTGGCCGGATGGCGCAGCGTTGCGCCGTAGCCCCTTGCGCGATGCGGCGGTGGCCTTGGTGGTGCCGGAGATTCGACGGCAGCAGCAGCGCTTGCTGGAAGCGCGTACCGATGTGGGCATTGTCAAAGCGTGCATGGGGTGGACCCGAGTAACGACAAGCACACAGCAGGCGGCGCTCAGGCGTGCGCAGGAGCGGCTGGACAAGCTCAAAGCCCACCTGTGGCCGCAGGCGACGTTGGAGATGTTACCGGTACTGGTTGCGGCGGTGGTGGGTGAGCTGTCCACGCCGCAGTTATGCCCCTGCTGTCATGGTCGGGGGGAACGGCGTGTAGGGGCGTTGGTGAAGGTGTGCACGGCGTGCGGGGGCAGCGGTGCGGTTCCCGCCAGTGACCGCAAGCGTGCCGCTGCCCTTGGCCGGGACGAATCCACCTACCGCACGACATGGCGCGGCCTGTATGAGTGGCTGTTGGAGCGGATGGGTGTTGCGGAACGACAGGCGGCGACGCAGTTGCAAGAGGCATTGCACAGAAATGCCGCGTGATGGCTAACGCTGTACTTACCCTCACTTTCCATCCTGGCATTTGCATGATCTTGCAAAGGCAACCATCGAACGTATGAGTCAGGCGCTTTCCCGAGATGAGTTGTTAGGTGCAGTGTTAGTTAAATTAACTTAATTGTTTATATAAAAAAGCCTGGTAACATCAATTTATTATTTATACAATAATTTAAATGAACTACGAATTCGATTCTGCTAAAAGCAAAAGCAATCTTGACAAGCATGGATTGTCGCTCGCTGATGCCGATGGTTTTGAGTGGGAAACCGCCGTGGTTCGTGAAGACACACGTAAACAGTATGCAGAACCCCGTTTTGAAGCAAAGGGGTATATCGGCAACCGTCTGCATGTGATGGTGTTTTGCCTTCGTGGTGATGCTGTACGGGTCATCAGTCTGCGTAAGGCCAACTCAAGAGAGGTGAGAAGCTATGCCGACACTTAAACAGGGGACGATGATCCCCACTCACGACGAAACAGAGGTAATTAATGCGGGCATCGCCGCTGATGTAGATGCGCGTGAACTCGATAGCCAATGGCATAAGGGGGCCAAGCTTGCCTGCGAAGCATTCTCCCCTGAGATATACACTGCTTTGGTCGCCATGAAGCGCCCCCGAGGTCGCCCGAAGGCAGACCAAACCAAGGTGTTCACTGCCATTCGCCTGGATGCTGATCTGCTGGAAGCCTTCAAGGCCACAGGCAAGGGTTGGCAAACTCGTGTGAATGCGGCCTTGCGTCAGTTCATCGCCGAGCATCCGCTCAACCGATAAGTATCTGTAGCGATGCAACTACCCTGAGTCGTCGCGTAGTGTTGCATTGATACTGCAACACTTCCCCCCCTAATCTACGCGCCTGAGTGGTGCTATGTCCTCATCGAATGATTTACTCGCGCCCTGCCCACCTCAGCAGGGCTTTTTTTTATTCAAAGCCAGCGACCGCCTTCGGGCGGTTTTTTGCGTACTGGAGTCCCCCCATGCAGACCATTGGTGAAGAAGGCATTGCACTCATCAAGTTTTTTGAGGGTTGTAAGCTGAGTCCGTACACCTGTCCTGGTGGTGTGTTGACGATTGGCTATGGTGAGACGGGCAAGCACGTCGTACCAGGGTTGCGGCTTACCAATGAGCAGGAAGCAGATGCGCGGTTACGTGCACGCTTAGCGAAAGAATTTGAGCCGGCGGTACGGCGACATGTGAAGGTGACTTTGGCGCAACATCAATTTGATGCGCTGGTGTCGCTGAGCTTCAACATTGGTGTGGGCGCGTTTCACCGCTCGACGCTGTTACGCAAGCTTAATGCCGGTGATGTGGCTGGTGCGGCGGAGCAGTTTCATGTGTGGAAATGGGCGGGCGGTCGTGTGCAGTCTGGTTTAGTTCGGCGTCGAAAAGCCGAACGTTGGCTATTTGAAGGTAAAGATTGGCAGGCCGCATTAGCAGCCGAGCATGCGGCGGTGAAGAAGGCATCACGTGATTGATATTGCGGCGCTGCCTACCTGGTGGAAGGAGGCGTTTTATGTGTGCTTGGCGATGGCCACGGGGACGCTGAGTTATTTAATGCGTGCACTGGACGCTAAGGAGAGGCTGGCGGTTTCCCGCGTGTTGATTGAGGCGGGGATTGCGGGGTTTGTTGGTTTATTTGTGATGTGTGTGTGTGAATGGTTGGAGATGAGCCAAGCGTTCACGGTGGCGGCGGTGATTGCCTCCGGTTTAATTGATACACCACAGACCTTAGAGCTGATTCAGAACGTGATTGTGCCCAAGCTCGGCACGGGGAGAAGGAACACAGATGATCGTTAATACACTGCGCCGTGTGGGGCGAGGTTTGCCCAGTGTGCGGCTGTTGGTTGAGTACATGATGATTGGTGCGTTGGTGGCGTTGGTGGCGCATGCAGTGCTGGCCTGGTCCGAGCGCAGTCAATTAGCGCAACGTGCGGCGCAGCTGGAAGGCCAGTTAGCGACGGTGGAAAGCACGTTGGATGCGCAGGTTGCGATGAATCGCGATCAAGATGCGGCGATTGCGCGGCTACGTGCGTTACGGGAGATCGACAGGCAGGCGATTGCGGGGCTGCATACGGATTTGAATCGGATCACGGTGCGCGATCGTGTGTTACGGCAGCGCATTACGCATTTGGAGCAACACAGCGATGAGGCGAAAGCTTTTTTGGATATGGATGTGCCTGACGTGCTTGGGTGCTTGCTCGACGGGGGTTCCTGTCAAGCCAGTTATCGTCACGCAGACCCGCGTTGAGGTAATCACCCCGCCGCAGGGGTTGTTGCAGCCGTGTGAGGAGCCGCCATTGCCGCGTGTAGAGACCGTCCGCGACTTACTGAGCCAGACGCTGGCATGGCGTTTGGCGTATGAGCAGTGTGCGGCGCAAGTGCGCTGTGTTGCGGCATGGGGACAGGCGGCCAGCGTCGGGCAGCTGTGGTCCGCAGATGGCTGTGGTGAAGAGGCCGAATGAGGCCAGTTTTTTTAGTTTTTTTCGTCTATTAAAAGAAGGGCGATGAAACGAAAAAAACGCGGATGTTTTATTTCTCCTAAAGAGATCGTTGATGGCAGAGACGGGAAGAAAGTCACATGTGCCAACGGATAAGAGTCGCTTGCTGGCGAAACAATTGACGTCGTTTGGCATACCGCATGCGGAGATTGCCTTGTTGATGCAAATCAGTGCGCCGACGCTGCGCAAGCACTACCGCGTGGAGTTAGATACTGGGCATATCCAAGCCAATGCAAAGGTGGCTAAAAGTTTGTTCCGGTTAGCCACGCATAGCACCAATCCGAATATTACAGCCATCATCTTTTGGCTGAGGACGCGAGCTGGCTGGAAAGACACGCAACGCGTTGAGGTGTCCGGTCGCGATGGGGAGGCGATTGAACAGAAGGTTGGATTGGCGTTAGTCGATGAAAAATAAATCGCCTCGGCCCTCAAGCGGCTTGAGGCTGAGTACTGAACAGGCCATTGATCAAGCGGTGATCAAGGCTAGGTGCGAAGCAGATCATTTATTTTTCACGCGGTATTTTTTCAAACAGCGTCAGCAACTGCGGTTTAGGGTGAATTGGCACCATCAGGTGATTGCTGGGGTGGTGGATGATGTGATTGCAGGGCGGCGCAAGGATGTGGTGATTAACGTGCCTCCTGGGTCGTCGAAAACGGAGCTTGTGGCGATTAATTTGATGGCGCGTGGGTTGGCGCTGAATCCGTATGCGCGGTTTTTGCATATTAGTTATTCGGATGATTTGGCGCTGCTGAATTCAGAGACGGCGCGGGAGATTGTGCAGTCTGATGAGTATCGTGCGTTGTGGCCGTTGGAGATTGCCGATGATGCCAAGTCCAAGAAGCGTTGGAATGTGGTGGTGGATGGCAAGAAAGCCGGTGGGGTGTATGCGGTGAGTCTGGGGGGACAGGTGACGGGGTTTCGTGCCGGACACATGGCCCCGGGATGGCAGGGGGCGATCATTATTGATGATCCGCTGAAGGTGGAAGATGCCTACAGCAAGACCGGACGCAGTAAGGCCAACCGTAAGCTGGTGTCCACGGTGAAGAGTCGTAAAGCCAGTCCGGACACACCAATTATTGTGATCATGCAACGGTTGGCGCAGGACGATCCGACGGGGTTCATCCAGTCTGGGGGATTCCCGGGGGCGTGGGAGTGTATTGAGATTCCTGCATTGATTGATGATGCCTACGTGTCCGGTTTGCCGGAGCAGGTGCAAGGGCAGGTGGTGCGTGATGTGCAGGACCAGGACGGACGCTACAGCTACTGGCCGTACAAAGAACCGTTAGCCGAGTTGCTGGCGTTGGAAGCCACGGATCGTTATGTGTTCAGTGGTCAATATCAGCAGCGGCCCAGTCCGCTGGGCGGTGGGATCATCAAAGGGGATCAATTTGGGCGCTATACGGTGCTGCCGCGCATTCTCTCGCGCACGGTGTATGGCGATACGGCGCAGAAGACGGCTGAGCGCAATGATTACAGCGTCTTCCAACTGTGGGGGTTGGGAGAGGACAAGCGTCTGTATCTGTTGGACATGATTCGCGGCAAGTGGGAAGCGCCGGAACTCAAGCGGCGGGCGATTGATTTTTGGAATGCGCATCGCGCCTACGACCATAAGGTTTCAGCGCCGATCCGTCAGATGAAGATTGAGGACAAATCTAGCGGCACGGGCTTAATTCAGGACATCGCCAGAGGTGGGGCTGGTCAGGGGCGTATTCCAGTCACGGGCATTGCACGTGTCACCGACAAGCTCACGCGGGTGATGGATGTGGTGTCCTACATCGATGCGGGATGGGTGGTGATTCCAGAGCAGGCGGGGTGGGTGAAGGATTTTGTGGCTGAGTGTGAAGCGTTCAGCGCCGATGGCACGCATGCGCACGATGATCAGATTGATCCGATGGTGGATGCGATTAATGATCTGCTGGCCAATCCGGCAAGTGATTGGAGTCGCTGGGTGTGAGTGGCCGCAATCGCAACAAGCGCGCCGCGCGGGCCAGATCCGGTGCGGCGCCTCAGCATGTCGTGGACACCTTGCAGAACCTGGTGGCCGGATTGGGCGATCAGCGCGACAAGATGAGCTATGGGCGGTACCTGCTGCCCCGGGTGATTGATCGTGTCGAACTGGAGGCGATGTACCGGACCAATTGGCTGGCGCGCAAGGTGGTGGATATTCCGGCCACCGACATGACGCGGGAATGGGTCACGTTGAATACGGCGCTGCACGCCGATGCGCTGGAGCCGATGCATCGTCTGGAACAGGTGTTGAACGTGCGCGCCAAGGTACGTGATGCGCTGGCCTGGGCCCGGTTGTACGGGGGTGCGGTGCTGTTTATCAATGTGCATGGGCAAGACCCGTGCTTGCCGTTTGATCCGGCCTCGGTCATGCCGGGGACCAGGCTATCGCTGACGGTGTTGGATCGCTGGCGGGTGGCGCTGGGCAGTGGTCAGATGGACCAGGACCCCTTGAGTGAGACCTACGGGCAACCGCGCTGTTATCAGATTGCCGGATCGGTGGAGCGGGTGGACCATTCACGGATGATTGCTTTTTCTGGGGCGGAACTGCCCTGGGAGGCATTCAGGGGGAACGGCTACTGGCATGACTCGGTATTGCAGGCCATGTATAACGCGCTCAGCCGCTATGACACCGCGACCCAGGGCACGGCGTCGATGTTTTTTGAGGCGGTGGTGGATGTATTGCGGATCTCTGGACTCAGCGACACGCTCGCCTCAGACCAAGGGACGCAAGAGGTACACAAGCGCTTTCAGTTAGCGGCCATGATGAAATCATTCAATCGGATGCTGCTGCTGGATGCTAAGGATGAATACACCCAAAAAACCAATCACTTTGCGGGTGTGAAGGATGTGATTGAGCAATTCATGATGGATATTTCAGGGGCGGCGGATATTCCGGCAACCCGGTTGTTTGGTCAGTCCCCCCAAGGCATGAACGCCACCGGTGACAGTGATATTCGCAATTATTACGACCGCATCAAGGCGCAGCAGGAGGATGAGCTGCGGCCTGTGCTGAGGGTGTTGTATGAGGTGCTGTTTCGGGCCTCTGTGGGGGAGTGTCCTCATGATCTGGAGATCCAGTTCAATTCGCTATGGCAGATGAGCCAGACAGAACAGGCAAGCATTGAGAAGCTGCGCGCCGAGCGTGATCAGATTTACCTGGCGCATGGTGTGATCGGTCCAGACGTGCCCTGTGCTGAGCTGCTGGAACAAAAAACTTATTCAAAGATCACCGAACGCGATGTGACGCTGGCGGCGGAACTGTCTCAGGCGATGGAGCCTCCAGATGTGTGGCCATTGGTGGAAACGACAGCATCGGCTTCCAATACATAGGCTGCGATTGGAATCATGCAATGGTCAGATAAAAAACCGGCGAAGCACTCACGCCGCTTTCAGTACGCGCATTTCCACATGCATCCCAGCCGCCGCAGCCATGTTGACCAGTGCATCCAAGCCGAACAGGTTGATTTTGCCGCGCATTAAATCTGACACGCGAGGCTGCGTGACACCGAACAGCGTAGCGGCTTGAGACTGACTCAGCGCAGCCGTTTCGATGTGTTGTTTCAGGGCCATCATGAGTGCGGAACGTAACTTCATGTTTTCGGCGGCTTCGGGAGTGTCCTCAATGGCATCCCACACACTTGTGAATCGCTCGTTGCTCATTGTCCTACCTCATTAAACAGATCACGGTAGCGTTTAGCCGCTACATCAAGATCGCCTTTGGTGGTTTTCTCAGTTTTCTTTTGGAAGCAATGCAACACATAGACAGCCTCGGGCAGCGTGGCGACGTAGATAACGCGGAAAGCGCCGTCTGCGTCACGGATGCGAATCTCGCGGACTCCACGCCCTACCGTAGGCATGGGCTTCCAGTCGTCAGCGTCGCGTCCGTTTTGCACTTGGTGAAGCTGGTACCCGGCCTCACGTCTTACGCTCACTGGAAAAGTGCGTAAATCGTCAAGAGCACTGCCTCTGAATTCAATCGGTTTGGCCCCTTCCATGCGCCATGATACAAAACTTTGTATGAGCGCAAGGATATCTTTGTCGGCCCACGGAATGTAGGTTCCAGATGTTGACATTACCGGAGCTACTGCGCTTGCAGGGACGCCGGGTCAAGAAGCGGCAGTTACGCCCGCCGCGACCCAGCCGCCACGCTGAGGCGATGTATAGGAACGAACTGCTGGCCTTGGTGCGGGTGCTGCACCAAGCAGTGCGGGAGGAGGTGCTGCCGGTGCTCAACGCATCGCAGCCCCACATGACACGTGATGCGCCTGACGGCAACGCCCCACAAGGCTATCTGGCCTCCCAGTTCATGCAGGCCATTGAAGCGGCCTTGCTGCGGGCGGCGTTGCGCTGTGGTGGCTTGCCTCAATGGGCCGAGCGGATGGCCGCCCAGCAGGTGCAGCGTGTGGACCGTCAGGTCGTACAGACGATTGGCAGCGCCGTGCGTACCGCCTTCGGCATCGACATCACGTCATTGATGCTGGCCCAGCAGGTGCGCACGCAGATACACGCGGCCCGTGCCGTCAATGTCCAGTTGATTACCTCCATTCAGCGACAGTATTTCGACAAGATCGGTACGGCCGTGTTGCAAGGCGTCATGCAGGGCAGACGCGCCAAAGATGTTGCCAAGGAGATTGAACAAATCACCGATGCCACGGCATCACGGGCCACATTCATTGCACGGGATCAGACATCAAAAATGAATGCCGCATTCAATGAAATCCGGCAAGTGGGGTTGGGGATTGAAAGCTACACCTGGCAGACCTCAGGAGATGAACGGGTGCGTGAGGATCATGCCGCCCATGATGGCACCGTCTTTCGATGGAGCGATCCCCCCGCGACGGGGCATCCGGGACAGGACTACAACTGCCGCTGTGTGGCGATTCCGAACGTGACGCTGGAAGGCCCTTGATGATCACCCTAGATGTCCAACTGACCCAACGTCGCAAGACGCCGGAAGGGTATCTGATCGTACCTGCCCGATTTGCGCGCACCGGCATACAGCACTATGCCGCCCACGAACTGGGGGTAAGCGATGCGGATCCCCAGCGGGTGATTCGCGTCTACCGACCGCCTGAAGAAGTGTTTGCTGCTGAGGCTATCGCCAGCTTTGATGGTCGCCCGATCACCGATGAGCATCCGGATGAGGAGGTGACCGCCGAGAACTGGCGCGCCCATGCGGTGGGCTTTGCCCGCAATCCACGGCGCGAAGGGGAGTATCTGGTGGCCGATCTCACCATTACCGATGAGGCGACCATCGAAAAGATTGAAGCTGGAAAACAAGAACTCTCCGGCGGCTACAGCGCTGAGTACGACTGGACCCCGGGCCTGACGGCTGAGGGAGAACCTTACGACGTCAAACAGATCCGGATCCGTGGCAACCACATTGCCACCGTTGCCGCGGGCCGTGCTGGACCCCAGTGCCGCGTGGCCGATCGTGACATTGCCTTACCCCCACCCTTTGGAGAACACCCCATGACCAAACGCCGCATTAGTGTTGACGGTATCAGCCTGGAGCTTGAAGAGACCGAGGCCAGCGCGGTTGAACACCTGGCGGCCAAACTCAAGACGGCCACCGAGAAAGTGGATGCCCTGGAAGAGGATCTGCACGCCGCCCAGGCCCCCATCAAACTGGACAGCGGCCAAGCGCTGACCAAGGAACAGCTGGTGGCCAACATAGCGGACCTGTCCAAGCAATTGGCGGCGCTGGAAGCGGCCCGCGCTGCGGACGAAGACCCGCAACAGCGGGATCAAGCGATTGAAGCCATGTCACGACAGATCGGCGATGCGCGGCGGCTGGTGCCGGGCCTGGTGACCGACGGCAAGCCGTGCAGCGCAATCCGCCGTGAAGTGGTCAGCCGTCTCCACCCCACGTATTCGGCCATGATTGACACCTTACTGCACGGGGTCCGTGTGGCCGATGCCGCGCAGACGGCGGTGGACCTGGCGTTTAACGTTCTGGCGTCCGCGCCGGTGACGGCTTCGGCAGGGCTGGCTGCTGAGGCGGTGAACGAGGCGTTACGGCGTCAGATCGTCAAGACATCGGATGCCGACCTGGACCCGCGAGCGGCGTATATCCAGCAGCTCACCCACGCCACCTATAGCACTTCAGCACCCTAAGGAACACGCATGTCCGGAATTGACTTATCCACCTATGGTGGGCGCTTACTTGATCTTGGCGTTGCGGGGCAAGTGATCGACTTGAACACCAGCGGCCTGTGCAACTACAAAAACGCCGGAGAAACCCCGATTGATTTTGGCTTATTTGTGGCACGCGGCCCCAAAGACGCCACCTGCAAAGCCCCCGATGGGGCAGATGCCGCCATCCTGGGGATCAGTGTCCGCCATGTCACGATGGTGGCTGATGCGGCCGGACAGGTCCGCTATGCCCCCCATGCGATGGTGCCGGTGTTGGAGATCGGTCGCATCTGGGTGATCTGCGAGGATGGCTGCCGCCCGGATGATCCGGTGTTTATCCGCATTGCGGGAACGGGGGCCTGGGGCGCGGCCCGATCTGCCGCCATCGCTTCAGACACCATTCCCTACCCCCAGGCCATCTGGGATAGCACGAGCGCCCCCGGAGCGCTGGGCGTAATCCGCATTCTTAAATAAGGGACCTGCATGAACATGATTGACATACGCCGCCGTCAGATAGCCGATGCGTTGAACCCGATGTTGCTGACCGATGCACGGTATCAGACCTGTGATGCCACCCAAGCGCTGGCGTTTTTGGTGTCGCAACTGACCCATGTTGAATCGACGATCTACGCCCGCCAGCGCCAAGGCATCCAGTACCGGGATTTGGTGCCCATCAGCACCGAAGCGTGCGAGTACGCCACCTCGGTGACCTATCAAATGTATGACTATTCCGGACGGGGCAAGCGGCATTCTGGACGGGGCGAAGATATTCCGACGGTCGATGTGGCCTACGCACAAAAGAGCGTGCCTGTCGTGTTGGGCACCATTGGCTACGATTACACCACCGAGGAACTGCGCCAATCGGCCTTTCTGCGTAAACCCCTCAACACCGCGCGGGCCGATGCGGCGATGGATGCCTATGAGCGCCATATCAACGATGTGGCGTTGTTTGGTGAGGACGAACTCACCGGCCTGTATACCCATCCTGGCGTGCCGGTCCTGTTGAACACCGCCGGACCTTGGATCGGTCAATCGCCCGCCCAGGTGCTAGCCTTGTTCAACGCCCTGATCTCCAGCGCTTGGATGAACACCCACTATGTGGAGATGATCGATACCGTTCTCTTGCCTGGTAGCGTGATGAACTATCTGGTGTCCACCCCGCGCAGTGACAACAGCGATAAAACCATTCTGCATTACGTGCTGGAAAACAACATTGCCAAAGCTGAGCGTGGCCTTGATCTGACCGTCCGCACCGGCTACGGCTTAGAGACGGCAGGGGAAGGCGGCACGACCCGCGCCATGCTGTATACGAAGAACCCCACCAAGCTGGTGCTGCATCTGCCCATGCCGATCCGGTTTTTGCCCCCGCAACCCAAGGGCCTGACGTTTGATATTCCAGGCGAATACAAATACAGCGGCGTGGAGTTCCGTTATCCCAAGTCCGCCCTGTATGCCGACGGCATTTGAGTCTGAGGCCACACACATGACACCAGCGCCCTGAGGCGCTTTTTTTTGGGAGAACGCAGCACCATGACCACGATCATGCTCAAGAACACCCGCAGCTGTGATGTCACCCTGGATGGCGTGACGATCCAGGCCGGACGCACGCAGGCCCTGGAGGCCGCACACGTGGAGCAGCTGCGGCAGCACCCTGGCATTGGCCTGTGGTTTGACAATGGCTATTTGGTGGAGCAGCAGCAGGAGCCGGTCCAGCGGGAGGAACAGCAGGAGAAGCCGCTCCAGCCGCACAGCCCCCCTGAGGGGGCGGGCCCACCCAACAGTGAAGGGCAGGTTTCTGGTGAAGGGAGCGCGGCTGTCCTTCCGGGGACCGGCAGCCATGACAGCACGCCGGTCAAATCTGGCAAACCCGGAAGGAAGGGATGATGTCCGAGTCACTGACGCTTCACACGTTCCTGGCACGCTATCCGGAGTTTGCCACCCAGCCCCCGGAACGGGTGGCTCAGGCCCTGGAGGATGCCCATCCCTGGCTGGACGCGTCCCGATGGGGAGCGGCGTATGCGCAAGGAATCGCGAGCCTGGCGGCCCATTTTGTGTGGTCCACCCCAGGGCTGGGCGACAGCGCCGCCACCACAGGCGCGGTAGTGTCCGAGCGGGCCGGTGATCTGCACATCAGCTACGCGGCGCTGCCCTCTGACAGTGCCAGTGACGCTTGGCTAGCCACCTCGGTGTATGGACAACGTTACCTGGCGCTGCGTCGGATGATCGGCCTGGGGGCCTTGGTCGCCCCATGAGTGCGGTCACGATCCTTCGGCCCGCCGATCCCCAAAAGTGGAAGGCCCTGGCGCAGCGGCTTCAGACGCTGGGGGAGCGCGCTGTGGTGGTGGGCATTCCTGCCGCGCACAACGCCCGGACGGAAGACGGGATCGGCTCGGCTGGACTGTTGGCGGTGCATGAATTGGGTGCACCAGAGCGGGGCATTCCGGAACGCTCGGTGGTGCGGCGTTCCATCAGCGAACATCAGGACAAGTATGTGGCCCTGCACAGGCAGCACCTGCGCGCAGTGCTGCGTGATGCGATGACCGTAGAAACCGCCCTGAACCTGCTAGGGACGGTGGCCGCCGGTGATGTCAAGGCGACGATTCGTCACGCGGACTTACCGCCGCTGAGGCAACAGACCATTCAGCGCAAAGGCTCCAGCGCCCCGCTGATTGACACCGGGCAGATGCTCCAGTCGATCACCTATGAGGTGCGCGATGCTGAAGATTAGCGCGCTGTTTGGCAATCCACGCTTTGCCCAGACCGTCACGGTACACCGTGACCACGGGCACTATCGCGCCGATGGCACCTGGATCCAGGCCAGCGTTGCGCACCCTGTGCGAGCGATCCTGCATCCGGTCAAACCCGATGACCTGCAATTGCTTCCAGAAGGGCAGCGCTATTTTCCCTCCAAAAAAATCATGAGCCAGCACGCGCTATGCGTCGGTGATCTGGTGCACTACCAGGACACCACCTGGCGCATCGTGCAGCTTTCTGACTGGTCCGAGTATGGCTACTACCACGGTATCGCCGTTCGACATGACGGGACTGCGCAACCTGCTGCGGATGCTTTTGGCCTTACCTGAAGGAACCGTCCGCCCTGCCGACCAAGCCGCCCCCTGTGGAGCCGCACCGTTTGTGACGGTGAAGTGCGTCAGCAGCACCCCATTGGGGGCGGCGCGTGTCGACACTGACGGAGCGCAGCAAGTGATCACCTGCACCTACCTACACCAGATCAGCGTCAATGCCTATGGCGGCGACGCCTACGCCCAACTCTTGCAGGCCCGTGCGTTCCTGTCCTGCGAAGCAGGCATGGCGGGGCTGCGGGCACTGCGGGCGGGCCTAGTATCCGTCAGCGCCCCCCAGGACCTGACCGCCATTGTGGGCGGCGGCTATGAAGCCCGCGCCCGGATCGAATTACAGATCACCCACCACCACCGTGTGGTGACCACCCTGGCGGCTGTGGACAGCGCAGACATCCATATTCACACCCGCACCGGTCACATCGCCAGCGTGACCATGACGGCACCGGAGACCCAGTAAATGGCGCTAGCGCTTTCAAACATTGTCACTGTGCAACTCAATGGACAGCCCCAGTCAGCACCCCGTCGTGACTTTGGGATGCTGGCCGTGTTCACCCCCGAAGCGGGCAGCGTGTTTGTCGATACCAAAACACGCTTCATGTATGCCAGCACGCAGCAGCAGGTGGAACACGCCTTTGGCAGCTACTCCAAAACCGCAGCCGCCACACGTCGCTTTTTTGCACAAAGCCCCCGCCCCAAACAGCTCATGGTGGCGCGCTGGAATCGATTTAAACAACACATTGCCGCCTCCCCAACGACACTCACCTCCGGGCCGATTGCTCAGGCCGATACGTGGTACAAGGGCGTGGATGACGGCTGTTTTTCCATCCGCATCTATGGTGTGGATGTCACCTTATCCAAGCTGAATTTCACCACGGCCACCTCATTCTCCCAAGTGGCGACGGTGTTGAATAAGGCACTGGATGAGTTTGGAGTGAATTGCCGATTCTTAAATGACTGCTTTGAACTCTATGCTGCCGTGGCCGGAGGAAATAACGCCATTGGCTATGCACAGCAGCGCAGTCCCTCTGGCACCTATGTCGGGCACTGGCTGAAGCTTGAAGCCGATCAGGCCCGCCTGAACATCGGTAACAACGCTGACACCATTGAGGCCGAGACATTACCGGATGCCTTTGCGGCCTTGCAGGCACTCACCACCGGCTGGTATGCCGCCGCAGTGGCCGATGAGACATTGACAGACACGCAGATCCGATCCGCCTCCACCTGGATCCAAGCGGCAGACAAAAAAATCATGGGATGGACGACCCGTGATCCGGCGCATTTGGACTTTAAAAAAACCAATGTGTTCAGACAGCTCAACGCATCAGGGTGTGATCGCACCGTGGTGCTGTACGACACCACGGACCCCTACGCGGTGATCTCGTGGTTGGCCCGTGCCTTGTCGGTGAACTTCAGTGCCAACAACGCCGCCCTGACCATGAAATTTAAGCACCTGCCCGGCGTGGCCGCAGATCAATTGACACAGACCCAGGTGGCCCAGTGCCTGCGTTTAGGCATCAACTATTACGCCTACGTTGATGATGTGGCGATGGTGGCCGAAGGCACCTGTCTTGGCGGGCGCTTCTTTGATGAAGTCCATCTGCTGGATTGGCTGGTGGATGCGGTGCAAAAGGAAGTGTTTGCCGTCCTGCATCGCAGCCCAACGAAGGTGCCGCTGACGGATGCAGGCACCCACCTGCTGATCGCGGCCTGCAAAAAAGTCTGCCAAGAAGGGGTCCGTAACGGCGCCTTTGCCCCTGGCCTCTGGAACGGGCAGGCCCTCGGTGCGCTGGCCACCGGCGATTACCTGGACGCTGGTTTTTATGTCTGGGCCGATTCAGTGGACACCTTATCGACCTCTGATCGCCAAGCACGCCGGGCACCGCCCATCCAGATCGCCGTGAAGCTGGCCGGTGCCATCCATGCGGTGGACGTCATCATCCACTTTGACCGATAAAGGAATCCCATGTCCGTCTTCGACCCCAAACAAGTGTCGGTGCTGCTCAATGGAACCCAGATCAAAGACTGGGCCGATGGCACGGACGTCATCGACGCCAAACACAATGCCGATGCCGGTGCCTACACCATCGGGGCCAGCGGCACGGGCGTGTTTGTCGCCAACGCGGATCGATCCGGCACCTTAACCTTGAAAATCAAACAGCACAGCGCCGACAACGCCTTTTTGAGCAGGCGACTGGCGCAGCAACGCGGCGCGATCCAGTCCTTCACCCCCTTCACCCTGGATATCCGTGACCTGTTGAATCAGGACGTGGTGACAGCCACCCAAGGGTATTTCACCCCCCCCCAGGATTTACCCGGGGCGCCGGACACAATCCAGAAACCTGGACACTGGTGTTTGAAGTGATGGACATCACTCTAGAAAAAGGCTTTGGCAACGCATGAACAATGAACATCGTTTTGAAATACAGGGCCTCACCTACGTCATGACCCCGGCCAATGCGATGGCGGCCTGGCAATCACTCAAACGCGCCGGGGTGCTACTGCGGGGGATGGATGCAGACGCATTGGCCAACGCCCAAGGCGCCGCCTCCGTTGCCCTGGGGACGCTGCTGAGCCATCTGGGCGACCCTGCGGTGACCGAGATAGAAGCCCTGGTGTTTGAACAGACCGCGATCAAGACCCCCGAGGGCACCACCTACCGGCTCAGCCCAGATCGGCTCAATGAGCACTTCAACACCCGCCGTACCCATCTGCTGCGCGTCTTGATGGAAGGAGTCAAGTATCAATACAGCGATTTTTTCGCTGGCGGCATGGCGGCCTTTCAGGAGCTGAATCCCATGCCAAGCGCCGAGCAACCGTAACCGACTGGTTTGTCTGGGCACCGATCATGCGCGGCTATTGCGATCTTGACCAACTGCGCACCGTGTACTGCCTCAGTGACTTATGTAGCTTCCACACCGCGATGGTGGAATGGGATGCCCTCCAGCATGACGCACTAACCCCCTGCGATGATTCTCGACGAATTCCTGATCCGCCTTGGCGCGGTCGCTGACACCTCAGGCTTCAACACCTTTAGCACCGGCCTGACCCGCGTTACGGGCCTCGTGACGGTGGCCGCCGCCGCCATGGGCGGGGCGCTGGCGGGAATGAATCGCTTTGTCGGCAGCGCCTTAAGCGAACTCAATGCCCTCAACAGTGCCAGCCAGCGCACCGGAGCCAGCCTGTCCTTGCTCCAGGAGCTGGGCTATGCGGCGCGTTTGAATGGCTCCTCTGTGGAGGCCTCGACCCGTTCTATTGAATCCTTGTCCCAAAAAATAGGCGAAGCCGCCAATGGAGTGGGGCGCGGGGCCATGCTGTTCCAAAAGCTGGGCTTGCAGGCCCGACAGGCCGATGGCTCCGTTAAATCCGTTGGCGACATGCTGGGCGATGTGCAAGAAAAAATCCGTGGCTTGTCGGCACCACAACAGCAGTCCATCCTAGCCAACCTGGGCATGGATGCCACGATGCTGCAAACCCTGCGCCTGAGTCGTGAAGAGTTAAACAGCGTCTTCCAAGAGGCACACGATCTAGGCGTCATCACCGCGGATGGTGCCGATACCGCGCTGGAGTATGGCGATGCGATGGAACGCCTGCGCGTGGTGCTGGGGGCGTTACGGACCAACATCGCCATTGGGGTGGCACCGGCCTTCACCCGGCTGATTGAGCACTCCAAACACTGGTTGATTGCCAATAAAGAGCAACTGCGTGATGGCATCGGCAAAGTCGTCAAGATCCTCATTGCAGCGGGCACCGCCGTATGGAACGTCATCCGTGCCGTGAACAGCGCGGTGAACCAAACCATTGGTTGGAAAGCGGCGCTGCTGGCCGTGGGCGCGGTGCTGGCCCGGGCCTTTGCACTGAACCCACTCACCTGGCTGATTGCGGGGATCGTGGCCCTCGTGGCCTTGGTCGATGACTTCATAACCTACCTGGACGGCGGAGAGTCCTTGCTCGGTGCCTTCTGGGGTCCACTGATTGCCTACGCCAAGCGCGCCAAGGCCGTGATTGAACACCTTACGCCCGCACTCAACGCCCTTGGCGTCCTCTTAGCGGGACTGGCCATCGGTCACGTGGTGAGTCATATTGGCCGCCTTTTGGGTGCAGGCCGCACCCTGGCGCTGTGGCTGGCGGGGCCGTTGGTGAAAGCGCTCCAGGTTGCCGCGCTGGCGTTGCGGGTCGCGTTTTTGTCCAACCCCATTGGAGTAGTGATTGCAAGCGTGGCCCTGTTGGCCTATGCGATCTATACCCACTTTGACAAGATCAAGCAGGCGGTGGGCACCGCTTGGGACTGGTGCACCCGCACCACCCATGCCGCGGTTGGGTCCATCCAACACACGCTGCAAGAGGCTGCCGCCGCCGCCAAGACCACCTGGGCCAGCGTCAAGGACGCCTGTGCGCTGGCCTTTAGCCACAGCATCGCCAGCGCCGATAGTGCCGTAAACCGCTTGCGGGCCGTGTTCAGCGCCATGGGCAGCCGTATCAGCGCCGCCCTGACCAGCGCCTTCGACACCCTCATGACGCTGTGGGACCGTACCGTCGGGCGTATCGCCCAGGGGGCCGAGCGGATCAAAGGCTTTTTCCGAGCGATTGCTCCAACACTGAAGCAGGCCGGTCGTGACACCCAAGACGTGGCACAGCGCGTCAATGCACAGGTGCAGGCCGCCCAGACGACAGCGCGTCACGCCGCTGCTCAGGCCGCCACGCCCGCCCGTTCTCAGCCCAACGTGCATTCCCAACAGGAAGTAAAGATCGATATCCACACCGCCGACCCGATCCTGGCCGGTCGCCAAGCCGCCGCCGACATCAACAGACACCACCAGATGGCGCTGCGCAATACCGGTAGTGCTGTGGCGTTTTGATCCGTCCAGCCTATCGGTAAATCTCACCCCGGTGACCAACACGCACTACAAGGACGCGCAAAACGCTATCTTGAATGGCGCAGACGACCCGGAAATCACCAACACGATAACGCCAAAAGCCGCCAAGTGGTCCGGTTAATGCTTTACCACTGCTGCGTGGGTTTTCTAGTCCGGCGATGCGCTCATCCATGAAATCGACAATGCGCCGCGCCATGTGCTTGTCGAGCTTGCGTAACTGCTGCTTGGCCGTGTCGGTGTAATCAATCGTCCAGGCCAAGCGTTTTCCTCACATCGGCAGCAGAATGCACCTGTTCTTGTCCATGACGGACACGTTCCAACACATCGGCAGCAAGGTAGTAATCCTCCATTTCCTCAATGCCATGCTCAATGATTTCACGTAGGTAGTAAGCCTTTGTGCGTCCCGTATGGGAGGCAAGAGAGTTCAGCCTTTGCTCCATTTCAGGAGAGAGGCGAATCGAAGTCGCCATGTCAAAACCCCCACTTAGATGCATGTATTCATTGTATCGCAGATGAGATCGCCCAATGGGCATCTCCAAAGCTGACTCCCTGCTTCACCGAAACAGGTTTCCACCCCCTCATGATCACCCTGACCCACCGCCACATCGGCACCATCACCCTGGATGCAGTGCTTGAAGAAACGCACCAAGCCGAGCTGCGCATCACTGAAAACCCGATAGAGTCTGGCGCGATGATTGGCGATCACGCCGTTCTGATGCCGCAGACCGTCACCATTGCTGGCATTGTGGTGGACTACCACCCCCAGCGCAGCCCAGCCCCTGCCGCAGAGGAACACAGGGCCGAGCCATTGAATTTCCTGACCGATCGCGTCCCATTCCCCACGGACCTGCTGCCCTTCACCGCTCAGGCGCTGCGTGTGGCCCAACGTGAGCTGCCCTCGGTGATCAGCCAAGCCACTGCACCCCAGAGCGACGGCCAGCACGCCGTGCGCCCTCTGGCCGATTGGCTGCCGGATTACCAGCCCATCACCCCCCGTGATGATTCTGCCACCACAGGCCGCATTGCCCAGGTGTACACCGCCCTACGGAATCTACAACGCAGCGGACAGACCCTGGAGGTACACACCGGCGTCCAGACGTATCAAGACATGTTGATTCTCTCCATTGCGTCCAGACAAACCCAGGATGGTTCGATTGAATGCGTGCTGACAGTGCGAGAACTGTTCATCGTCAAGACAACATCGATTTCTGGTGTCTCATTGCCCGCCCCCAAACGCGGCAGGAGCGCCTCCCAAGGCGCGGCGCAACGCCACAGCGGCCAGACCCACCCTAAGCCGGTGGACACCGAGAAGAACCGCTCCTTACTGCGTCAGATGTCTGGACTGTTCTGATGTGGCAGATTCCCGTGGATAGCAGCGCGTATCAGACCCAGTCGTTTCGCGTAGGTGCCGAGTCCCTACGCTTGATCCTGCGATGGAATCCGGTCCCGTGTTGCTGGTCGATGGACCTGTACACCGCGACCCTAGATCAGCCCGTGGCGCAAGGCGTCCCCCTGGTGGTGGGCGTCCCCCTGCTGTGGCGGCGTCCTGTGGATTACTTCTTTTGGCTGACAGATGAAAGCGGTTTAGAGATGGACCCGATGCGCCACGATGACCTGGGCGAACGCTGCTTGCTGTTTGTTGGATTAAAAGAGCAGGTCCGCCCATGAAACAGTTTGGCCGCCAGTATCGCCTGGAGCTGGGGTCCAGCCACGATGGGATTGCCATCGACACCCTGCGCATCGCCTTTGACATCCGTAAAACCAGCGACTCCACCCCCAACCCCGCCAAGATCACCGTCTGGAATCTCAACCGCGATCACCTGAGCTTGCTCACCAGCCGACAGTACAACAGGGTCCGGCTACTCGCCGGTTATGCCGACCTGCGCCTGTTATTTGTCGGTGACATCATCAAGCCTTCTGTGAGACGCGATGGAACCGATTACATCATTGAACTGGAATGCGGCGATGGCGATCACGACTACCGCCATGGGCATGTTTGCTTATCGTTGGCCGCAGGGGCGACCGATGCCCAGGTACTGCGGGCACTGAGTACCTCCATGCCGTCTACCCGGCTGGGACCTATCCAGATGCAGGGACAACGTGGCTTGACCCGCGGCAAAGTCCTGTCGGGCAATACCCGCGACCTGCTGGATGCAATGGCCAACAATCATGGTGCGGACTGGTCCATCCAGGATGGCGCACTGATGTTACTGCCTGCCGATACCGTCCTGGCCGGTGACGCCGTGCTGCTGTCTCAAAGCAGCGGCATGATTGGCTCCCCCGAAGTGACCGATGATGGATTAAAAATCACCACCTTGCTCAATCCGGCCTTGCGCATCGGCGGCCTGGTGCGCGTGGACTCGATCATCCCTATCTACAACGGCGACTACAAAATCACCTCACTGCAAGACATGGGCGATGTCATGGCCGAAGCCTGGTTCAGTACGGTGACCTGTGTGGGCGGTGATTTTCAGAACGTGAGGCCGTCTGTATGAGTCTGGATGACTGGAATAACGCCTCCCTCAGTGCCGTACTGCAACGCAGTACCGAAGCGCTGGCCCAGCGCCTGCGTGTGGCCTTGCCTGGGCAGATCGTCCGCTTTAACCCAGTCACCCAAACGGCGACCGTACAGCCGTTGATCCAGCAGAAGAGGAACGATGGCTCCCTTCAGCCCTTACCGGTACTCCAGGATGTGCCGGTATCCTTCCCGCGGGGCGGCGGCTTTGTGATCACCTTCCCCGTGGCTGCTGGGGATGAATGCGAACTCATCTTCCAAGATCGCTGCATGGATGCCTGGTTCCAGTCTGGCCGTGCGTCCGAGCCTGTGGACTATCGCCTGCATGACCTGTCTGATGCCGTTGCCTGCGTGGGAATTGCTTCCTTACCCAATGTCATTCCGAGGTTTGAAATGGACGGCGTGGTACTGCGCACCCTGGATGGCCGCGCCTCATTCAAACTGGATACCCAAGGCGTGATCACGCTGCGCGGCAGCAAACTGGTTCTTGATCTTCCCGTGGAATTCACCCAGGGACTGCGTGGTCATGGCGACGTCGTATCAAACCGCATCGGCCTGGAGACACACACCCACGACAACGTGGAGAACGGCCCAGGACAGACAGGCCCGGCCCAATGAGAGTGCGGCGCTTGGACAGCCAAGGGGATTGGACCTTCGGCAACGGGCGCGGCAACTATGCTGCCGCCAGCGATTGCCTGGCACAGCGCGTAAAAACACGGCTGCGCTCCTTGCGTGGCAACTGGTTCCTGGATCTGGACCACGGCCTGCCGTGGCTGGAGCTGATGGAGCGGCCTGCCGACCTGGTACACCTGGAGCAGGAGGTCAAGCGAACCATCCTCAGCACCGAAGGGGTGCGCCGCCTCACCGCCTTCTCAATGGCCTTGGAGGCTGACACCCGCACCTTAACCATCCAGGTCACCTTGCTGGATGTGGACCAGCAGGCGATGACCGTTAGCACCACGCTGTGAGGGGATGCGCTTAACTCATAGAGGAAGGTGTGAATGACATCCGTAAACCAAGCGCTTTAGCCACTTTTAAGATGGTTGAGAAGCTTGGGTTGCCGTCGTTAGAGAGTGCCTTGTCTAGTCCTTGCCTGGACATGCCAACGTCACGAGCAAGCTGACTTAAATTACGAGCACGAGCGACAGCACCAAGTGCCCGTGCAATAAAAGCAGGATTATCCCTACCACCTTCTTCCATGACGGCTTCCATATAAGCCGCAATATCTTCTTCGGTTTTGAGATAGTCAGCGGTGTCGTATCGACTAAAAGTCTCATTATTCATGCTCTAATCCTTCCACAGTGCAGCCAGTGCCTTAGCCTGCTCTATATCTCGTACTTGTGACGATTTATCGCCACCGCAAAGTAAGAGAATCAGTACTGCACCATGCTTCATAAAATAGATCCGATATCCGGGCCCATGGTCGATCCTCATTTCTGAGATGCCAGCACCCACAGGCTTCACGTCGCCGGGATTGCCAAGTGCGAGCCGATCAAGACGCGCTTGAATTCTGGCGGCTGCTTTGCGGTCACGTAAGCTGTTTATCCAAGCATCAAAAGTGCTGGTTTTGATGAGTTCGACCATGTGCAAACTATAGTTTGCATGTCGTTAAGTATCAACCACAGTTGATAATGTAAATGAAATGAACGACCACACCCGCCACCTTGGCGATTGAGTAAACCATGGGAAAAGTCACCACCAGCGGATACGAAGCCGAGCGGCTGGATACGATCATTGCCCGCTTGCAAGAAGGCTTCCGCTGGATTTACGGCAACGATATCAACGTTGATCCAGACAGCCCCGATGGCCAGTTGATTGGCCTGATTGCACAGATCAAAGCCGATCTGGAAGAACTGGGCACGGACATCCACCGGCAACTGGACCCGGATTACGCCAGTGGCGCATGGCTAGAACAACGCGTGGCCTATGCGGGCCTCACCCGCAGGCGAGCCAGCTACAGCTACTTACGCAATGTCACTTTGACCGGCACACCCGATGCCTTGATCCCGGCAGGGTATGTTGTTTCAGATCCCAATCGCTGCCGCTGGCAGCTCGTGTCACCCGTGCGCCTGGATGCCACTGGCCACGCATATGCAGACTTTCGCAGCGATACCTTAGGCCGTTTTGACGTCCCGGCACACACCGCCCTGACCATTGAAACCGTGGCCCTGGGCTGGGACTCGGCCCTCACGACCGAGGACGCCGAAGCAGGGACAGAAGAAGAGTCCGATGCGGCGCTGCGCGCCCGCTTCTTTAAAAGCCGTGCCAAGACATCCACCAACAATGCTGACAGCATCCAGGCCACGCTCTGGGGGCTGCCCGACGTGCGCCACGTCGTCTGCTTAGAAAACTTCACCGATACCGTGGATGCTGCGGGAGTCCCCGCCCACGGCATTAACGTCATTGTGGAGGGGGGCCGGGATGAGGCCATTGCTGAAGTGATCTATCACCATAAAACACTCGGGACAAACATGCGTGGTGAGGTACGGGTAGAGATTAAAAACAAACACGGCCAACCTAGAGAGATCTATTTTGACCGGTCCGTTGCGCCGCCCGCATCGAAGTAGAGCGCGATAGCAGCACGTCCGGTATTGATACCCATGCGATCAAACAGGCATTGGCCGAGCGCTCCTTTCTGATTGGCGAGCACGTCCACCGCAGCCGACTGTATACCCAAATTAATAGTGTCCCAGGCTTTTGGGTGACATCGCTGATGATCGGTCAAGCAGGCCAAGCGTTGTCTGAGCAGAATATTCCTATCGACGTGAGAAGCATGGCGCGCTTTGCAATGAATGATCTCCAGGTCATCGTGCGATGAGCTACGCGGACCTGTTGATCTGGCAGTACAAGGGCCAACCCAAGGCCACCGCCACCGCTGCATTGATCAGCGATACCTTCGGCACCACCTGGAACGGCTTAGCCGATCTGCGCCAGACATTGGATATCGAACGCGCCACCGGAACACACCTTGACCTCATCGGCCAGCATGTCGGTCAATCCCGTATTTTATCCAGTGAACGCACCCCCGTACGGCACGATCTGAGCTTGGACGATGCAGCCTACCGCTTTCTCATCAAGTGCCGCATTGCCAAAAATCACATGACCGGCACCGCGCCCAATATGGAGGAAGTCCTGGACTTCATCTTTCCCGGCAGCGCCGCAGTGCTGGACCACTACGACATGAGCTATACCGTGTTTGTCAGTACTGCAATGATTTCAGACGTCATCGGCCATGCCATCACCGTGCTGGACATTTTGCCTCGTCCAGCAGGCGTGCGGGTTCGCTACAACCTTGTGACGCATCTGCCCTTCGGATACGAGCGCAGCAACCGTAACTACACACACGGCACCTTTGGCGACCCACCCGAGCGATAACCCATGACAGAACACTACTTCCGTACCCCCTTTGCCCAGCAAGGGGACAGGATCCACGTGCCCGAAGCCAAAGACAGTCACGGCTTTGTGAGCTACACCCAAGGATGGGGGCCGGACTATCAAAAAGATTTAACCAAGGAGCCGACGGCTAAACCCGTAGAACGCACTGTCATGAATGCCGTGCTGCACGCCATCACCACGGTGCTTAAAGGCTACCAGGAATACGGCAGCCCTGAATTCATCACCGCCGAACAGAATAACGGCACGCCATTTTCATACATGCGTGGGGTGATCGTCCGATACCGCCCGGATCACGCAAGCCGTTACGGGCTGTATCTGTCCACGGCTGACAACAACACCGATACACCGCTACAGAATGAACCCAACCGCTGGACGGCACTCTCCAGGTACGAGCCTGGACAGATTGTCTACACCGCAGGCAAACGCGCCTTACCCGGCACCCTGTTGTGTGATGGCCGCGCTGTATCGCGTGCCATGTACCCACGCCTGTTTGAGGAAATCAACACCAGTTATGGTGCCGGTGATGGTGTCAGCACCTTCAACATTCCCAATTTTCTTGAAGGCACCGTCGGCGTTCACACCGCCGACCCTGCCTTGGTCGGCACCTTCACCAGCGGGCAGGTGATCTCCCATGCGCACACCGCGACGGCCGAGGAGGGCGGTAGGCATCTCCATCCTGTCACAGTCCATCCCGCAGGCCGCCATACACACCCTGCCAGCGCAGCAGCGGCGGGCAATCATCTACACCAGGCATGGAGCGACGAACAAGGATTGCACCAGCATACAGGCAGCACCTCTTGGGACGGTGACCACGCGCATATCTTGGGTTCTTTCAGAGCGATCTATGCCTCTGGAAGAGACATGGGTTTTTATGAGCAAAATCAAGGCAAAGTCACGACCAATGTCACTGGCGGGCATCTACACAGATTCACCACCGATGCAAACGGCAAGCATGCCCATAACATCAGCATGCAGGCCGCAGGGTTTCATGTGCATGACATTGCTGTAACAGCAGAGGCAGATCATGCTCACGCGGCAACAGCCGAATCGGCAGGCAGGCATGGCCACACTGTGTCCATTGATCGCTTTGGAGAACACCACAACCTGCCCGCTGGACTGCGCGTCATGGCGTGTATCGCGTATTGATCAGCGACATTGATGCATCGCATTTTTTTCGATGAGCCTTTGCTCCTCCATCACCTTTAAACGTGTTCATGCCATGCACTAGAGTTCAGTGGTAATCGACAATTGAGACAATGATGACTAGTTTTCTTGTGTCATCTTTACTTTACTTCCATGTTGCTTAATAGCCTGGATATACCACTATTACACTAAGGGTAATAGTGGGAATATTTAATTACAGATAGCACCTCTCCAGCTTCATGATGGAAAGATTGATGAGCAGAACAGGAAGCGGTGCGGTATCAGTGCCTACAAAACCCCTTACATCGCGTTGCGGTATTTTCTGATATTTCCTGCCTGTGTCAGGCAGGAATCTTAACCCTGCCGGACGCGGGGCCATTGAGGCTGCTCCACCCGCGAGGCGCTAGGGCAGTGCCTTTTCCGGCAGCTTAATTTGAAAGTGTGAGACTAATTATTAATTAATAGTCCGTTTTTGTTTAGTGAAAATTCATTTTTAATCAATAATTTAAAAATTTTATGGGCGAATTGACAGGATTAAAGGCTGATTTAGCCCAGCTTGTTCGGCTGGCGCTCGCCGAGCAGGCGGAGGATGTGCATCTCTTCGCTGCGAGGTTGGTCAGGAAGTACCGGGGCACTGAGCCGGAGTTGGCTGAGCAGGTGGCGCTGCTGCTTCGTGCCAGCCCGCATCGGGCGGGTGCGCTGCTGCGCAGATGAACTCGCCTTTGCTGCCGGACGCGGGGCCATGATGGCTGCTCATCCTGCTAGCGGCGTAAGCGTGACCGCATTAATAAACATATTTGCAATAGAATTCAATTAAATTTCCTGGCAAATGAATTAGAGTGGAAACGTGAAATTAAAATTTAAGGAAATAAAATGCGGGCAATAAAATTAAATAAGTTATCTTTAGGTTTATTAGGAATTTTCAGTCTGACGTTAATTCCTTCCCTTAGCATAGCTAAATCTCAAGAGGGCCAAGTTCTATTTAAAAACAGAATGACCGGCAGCCATGTGTTATCTGAAAATGATGTTGGAGTAGGTATTAATTTTTCTGATCAAGAAGCAGAAGAAGCTCAGCGTTATTGGACTCCAGAAAGAATTGCTTCAGCAATACCATTAGATTCAGATCAAGATTTGAGTGCTGAAAAGAACGTTAAAGAATATTTGAATGAAAATAAAATTAATAATCAAGGAAGCTATGAGGCGGTTTACTGGATAGGCCGGATATATTTTGATGTCCGCGGTCGCCAATACTCTTGTACAGGTGCGTCAATTGAATCCGATTCAAAAAGCATCGTCGCAACCGCTGCACATTGCCTCTATGAAAAAGGAGAATGGTCAACTCGTGTAGTTTTTATACCTGCATGGGATGGTGTGAATAAACCTTTATTAACTTGGGGAGCTATCTATTATCAAGTCTCGCGTGTATGGAGATATGAAGAAGACCGTGGACATGATGCAGCTTTCATTAAGTTTAGGCCACTTAATGATTGGTACGGCAAGAAAGAGTATCTTGCTGATAAAGCGGGAGCTCAAACGCCTAGCTTTTCATTAGGGAAGTCAGGGCTACATTATCAAGCATTTGGCTATAAAAACTTAAGTGGATTTAACAATACTCCACTTTTCACTTGTCAAGGTGAAGGCAGGCATTTTTGGGGAATATCGAAATATCCAGAGCTAGAGATACCGGGTTGTACTGTTCCTGGGGGATCTTCTGGTGGACCCGTTTATCACACATCTAAAGAAGGACCTAACGGAAATCAGGTCGGAGTGATCACGGAACAGAGAAAGGCAAAAGATGGGACTCCCTTGCTAATTTTCGTTCCTTGGGGAGAGGTTGAGTATAGTCTTTATAAAACGGTTGATGATTTTGGGAGATAATAAAATATCCTTTGTAAAACATAAGATTTGTAATCTCTGCATTGTTGTCATAATTAAGCTTGATGTTTAAGGTTACCCGCACAATGGACCAACAACGAATGGGAATACTGCATGCTAATTGGTTTGGCATCTAATGGGGTTTCTCCTGTTTTTCCCTGTGCACGGCGTCTTTATTACCTCAATAAAACTGATGCAGTCGTATCCTGCCGGACGCGGGGCCATTGAGGCCGCTCAACCCGCGAGGCGCTGGAGCAGCGCCTCTACCGGCACCTCGCCACTACCCAATACAACCAGAGGGGCTATATATAGGGGGCTATATAGTCTGTCAGACCACTTAAAGCTTAAATTTGAATCAGACATCTCAGGATTTTTTTGTGTTGTACTTGTCGTAATTCGAAACAAAAAAGTCCTATTTCAATGATGAGAATAATACCTTGGCTATCGATTTATCGGCTTCTGTTATTTCTATTGATCTCTGGAGGGTTTATGAGTCAGTTTCAGAAAAATCCGTTTTATTTTGGTAATACAGTTGTTTTTACCTTGCTTGTGTTGTTGTCCCTGGGAGTCCAAGCAACGCCAAGGGATGAGGTAATAGTGAAATCAATTTCTAAAGAGGAGCAAAGTGCTGCTCTCAATTATTGGACGGATGAGCGGATTGAACAAACATTGGCACAAAATAAAGCCTATGATTTCAAACCAGATCGGGTTGATCCCGCTGGAGGTACCGAGATGATGTCGACAGGGCGACTATTTTTTATTCGTAACGGTCGTAATTCGTTTTGTACTGCGAATGCTGTGGAATCGGCGACGAAAAGCGTTATTGCTGACGTGTTAAAATCGAACATTTGGTATTTTTAGCCCACTATCGTAAAGGGGAGTGGGCTGGACGTTTTCCTATACGTAATGTCTTTACGGTGGTCGGTTGGGATGCACGTGAAGAAGATGGATTTGACTTTGCTTTTTTGAGTGCTGCATACGATAACTACGGAACTAAGGTCGGAAATCTCGTTATGGCATCACCAATTCGATTCTTCGCCCCACCATTGCTCGGTAACTTCTATATGTATGGTTATCCAGGTGCGATCCAAGGAGGCGAGTTTCCTTACAAATGCTCAACAGTACATCCCATTGAAAATCCAGTGCTCAGGCCAGGCCCGGAGTTGCGTATTGGTAGCAACTGTAGAGATTTTTCTGGTGGGACTTCGGGGGGGCCTGTGATGCAGACATTACCAGACGGAACATATCAAACAGGAAATGTGAAATCCTACATATCAAGTTCTGGTTCGGTTGCATTTACTTATTGGGAGACTGCTGCTCATGGTGCTTGGGATCGGGCCCAACACGACGAATAGTTTTGTAGGATATACCACCAGCGGCAAGTACGTTTTGACTGTCTTTTCCCTCATATTCCCTCATATCTTTAGTAATCATGTCGGAACGTGCTTGCTTTAAACATTATCCGCTCACTCTATCATTACTGTTCCACCTCATAACCTAACCAATTTAATGTGTGTAATTCGAGTCGCCCCTCCAAACTAGGTGCGACTCCCATTGTTTGTCTCTAGTGGGATTGTTGGCAGCAGATAAAAACTTTCTACTGTAAGGGGTTGCTCATTGGCCTATTTCCAGTAATCCAAGCAGGTTAGATCGTTAGAAATCTCACCATATATCCACAAGCCAGATACTGAAACCCCTTACATCGCGTTGCCGCATCTTCTGATATCAGCGCCCCCGCTTCATGCGGCATCTTAACCCTGCCGGACGCGGGGCCATTGAGGCCGCTCAACCCGCGAGGCGCTGGAGCAGCGCCTTTTCCGGCAGCTTAGCCGCTTTGATTAACGAAATATTTTTGTAAAGAAATCACGTTAAACGAAACTCGCTCTTGATATTGCGTTTATTAATGAATTGGCCGTGAGTTTTACGGCTATAACTCAACGTTGCAGAGAGATTGCAGCAAGGTGCCTTAAATTATTTAGAGCGAGCGCTATTTCTGCGAAAGGTCCGCGCGATGCGGAGTTATATGGGGTTGCCTTAGTGATTCAGTTAACTAGAAAAAACAAGGGAAAATAAAGCCAACATGTACCACTACACCGAATCAGGCCTAGGTAATGTGTGGTTACGCAACGGGTTTACGGTGCACAAGACACCCTATGGTGACGGCATTGCTATTGATAATTTACCAAGTCTTCATAGAAGCCTTTCCCTAGCGCTGGCGCTAAAACCGGCCACCCTTTCAGGTTCCGAAATCCGTTTTATGAGAAAGGAACTCGAGCTATCGCAGCCCGAGTTCGCGGCTCGTCTGGGTACGAATGTTCAGACGGTTGCGGCCTGGGAAGAGGGGAGGGCGGCGCTTCCAGATGCCGCAGACAAAATGATCCGCGTTCTAATCAATGCGCATTACAAAAGGTGATGGGTGGATCGGTTAACCCCAAACCCCACGGGGGGAATCCAAAGGCGTTTCCACTCCGCAATTTCTCATTTCCATCAAAAATCCCCTGAAAATAACAATTAGTAATTTTACTCATTGCGGAGTGAAAATTTGTATAAGTGATTGATTTATAATATTAAATAAATACAGTATGCATGTATGAATCCCAACATGCCGATACTCCACACGTACTCGAAGCCATCATGCAAGTTTTTCCAGAGGTTGCTGTGCTTGTTGATTGGGCCAATCAGAACATGAAGTCCAAGACTTGGGATAACAGCAAAATTACCGCCCATCACGGCATTATTTTGACCATTCTGTCCGAGAAAGAGCGCAACATTTACGACTTAAATGTCGTGACCCGTAACGGTTGGCGTGACGTGTACATTGAGGCCGAGGAAGAAGCCTAGGGTGAGTCTGTGTCTGGAAGCAACAACCAGGTGTTACCAAATATGCAGAATGGTGATGTGGTGTCATGCGTAAAGGCGACACGCATGGATGCTAAGACAAAAGCCCCAAGCCGTTTCACCGAGGGCACGGTGAAACGTGCTATGGAGAATATCTACAAGTATGTTGTGGATGCCGGGCATAAGAATCGGCAAAAAGACTGGTACCAATTTCTGATCGTGCAGTGGCTATCTCACTTACTCGCAAACGTATCCCGACGCCAATGGAAGACCCTAACTACACCATCCAACGTAAGGAGACATGAGTATGAACATTCCAAAGATTTATAACGAAAAAACTGGTTCTGATGACGCGATGAACGTAACGGACAATTTCCGTGAAAAGTTGATCAATGCCGAGACTCCAGGCTTTCAGGCCGAATGTGATCCGAACGAGGCAGATTGCGCAGGTGTGTTTGTAGAGGACGCATTGAGCGAGGAAGATGCGCTTGATACTGCTATTGATCTAAACGACGCACAAAGTGGTGATGTGCCGGTGTTCATTGAGTACGGCGAAGGTCTTGATGTTCCCAAGAACTTCACCAGAGTCAATGCGTATGAGCTGCTAGGCAAACGGCAAGGAGAATCCGTCAAAGATGCCTTGGAGCGTTCAAATCCTCAATGACAATCATGGCGTGGGATTTTTTGCTGATAGTCGTTGTAACCTTAGTGAAGGTAGTCCTTACGGACGGATATTTGCGGTTTCTGTCTAGATTTAAAACTGTTCACCGGAAGGTAGATGGTGCCATCTGACTGTGTGGTCAGTTGAGTAACACCAGCATCAATCCCTCGATTAAGGTTGGAGGGGTGAACCGGTTCAGTGATTTCATCGGCTGTTTGGATGCTGACATACCACTTGCCGCATGACTGGTTGACGGTAACGTCCTTCACCGTGCCCAAGACATTACGGCTGTTGCGATAGCGTATCTTCTTGAAACGTTGGAAATCGGTCCGTTTGGCGAAGAGGTTGGCGTAGGCATGTCCCCAATCCTTGAGTGACTGTTGCAGGGATGAACTGGAGCATCAGTGCGCCATGCAGTAAGCCGCTTGCACAACCCAGCATAGCCAAGCTTCTTCTAACCGCTCGACTTACCGTCTTGTTGAACATGAAACGGTACGAGCCATGCAACGCATGTGCGGCTCCTGATGGCTATTTGGCCTGAGTTCGTATTTGAAGGTTCTCGGATGACTATAAAATATTTAGATTGGTAAAAATAAGATTTTTTCATAATTATAATGTGAATTATATCACATAAAAATGCATGAACTAAAGAGTGTTTTTGTTATGTCGATTAAAGGAAAAAATTGAGGAATAAATTATGCAAAAGATTAAAAATAAATTTATTGTTAGAACGATCTTGGCAACAACCGTAACTACTGTCTTGAGTGCCTGTGGTGGTGGATTAGTTCGTATAGATACACCTACACCGACACCCACACCTACACCCACACCGACACCCACACCGACACCCACACCGACACCCACACCGACACCCACACCTACACCCACACCGACACCCACACCGACACCCACACCGACACCCACACCTACACCCACACCTACACCCACACCCACACCCACACCCACACCTACACCCACACCTACACCCACACCTACACCTACACCCACACCTACACCCACACCTACACCCACACCCACACCCACACCTACACCCACACCTACACCTACACCCACATTGCCCCCACTGCAACCATCATTAGCTGCGAAGATCGGGCGGCATCTTGAATTGACTAATACAGAAGCCGCGCATGCGCTTGGTTTGACGGGCAGTGGCTTTATTATTGGTATGGTTGACACCGGCGTGAATCGTAACAATATTGCGTTACAGGGGAAGGTGATTCGCAACGGTGTCTATAATTTCTATACGGATTATCACGCCCCCTCGGCTCCGGACGATGTTGACGATCATGGCACCTTAGTGGCGCAGCTAATTGCTGGTAAACCGGTTGAACACTGGCCTGGTGGCATCGCACCAGGTGCCTCCATCTTCTCAGCGCGTGTTTACCCGTCTGAAGAAGAATTTGAAGCATACATCGAAGAACAAATGGCATCCTCACACATCGTGGATACTTATGAAGCAGAAGCATCGAAGATAAAGCTTATTAATGCTGACATGATTGCTGCGGGAGTGCGCATCCAAAACAACTCATGGGGCCATTCGAGGGCTGGAATGTGGACAGATCCAAAGATCACGAATTTGTTCGCGGACACATACCGTGACTTTGTGATCGGCAACAATGGTTTGGTGGTATTCAGCACTGGTAACGAAAAGCTATCACAACCAAACGGACTTGCCAGACTGCCGAGCTTGCTTACGGCGGAGGGCTCCCCATTGGCCGCCGATCTGGAAAAGGGATGGTTAGCCGTCGCTGGACTGGACAGTTTTGATCACCCCGACCAGTTGGGTTCCTACTCCAATCACTGTGGTGTTGCAATGCACTATTGCTTGGCAGCCCCAGGTAATGTCCTAGTCATTGATTCCAACGTGACTACCACCCCTATTGGCAATGATGAATACAAAGAACAACGCGGCACGTCCTTTTCAGCGCCTTTGGTATCTGGTGCAGCGGCCTTGGTGTGGGAGGCATATCCATACTTCACCAATGACCTAGTGCGTCAGACATTGCTTGGGACGGCCACCGATCTTGGTGCTCCTGGTGTGGACGAAGTATTCGGGTATGGCGCCCTGAATGTGGGCAAAGCGGTGCGTGGGCCCGCCAAGTTTGATTGGGGCGATGTTAAAGTCAGCTTCAATGACAGCCGTTCGACCTGGTTCAATGATATTAGCGGCGGCGGTGGTTTGATCAAAGACGGTACAGGAACCTTGGTGCTTGCTGGCAGCGCCAACCAATATAGTGGAGCGATCCAAGTGCTTGGAGGCACACTCCAGGTAAGCAGCCTAGGTGAGTCGGCGGTGAGCATTGCCCACAGTGCGACCTTGATTGGCAGTGGTCGCTTTGGTGGTGCAGTGAGCAATGCAGGCACCTTAGAGATTGGTACAGATGGCCTAAAGGTTCAAGGCGATTACACCCAGTCTGAGACAGGGCGTCTTGCGTTGAACGTGGGTGATCAACTGAGCGTTGCAGGCCATGCCACCCTCCAAGGGGGTGAACTTCAGGTGCTGGGCAAGCGCGATTATGTGAGCTTGAATACCTCCTACAGCGTGTTACATGCGGATGGTGGTTTGACCGGGACGTTCTCGGGGTTGACCTGGGGTCCGGCGGTGCTGCTGGGAGAAGGTCAGCTTCACTACGGTGCCAACGATGCTAACGTGACCCTGCAGCGCCTGGACGTCAATGCGGCGGCTCGTGCATTGGGGATTGTTGATACTGTTGCGCAGGCTTCTGCCCGACGAGTTGAGCAAGCGTTCCGTGAAATTGACATTCAGCAGGCCCAAGGCCGCGGTCAGTTATCGACTTCCTTTATGGCGGCGGCGGCGGCCCTGCAACAGTCTGGGAGCGCACAAATGGCATCGGCTTCGCTGCATAGTTTGTCCGGTCAAGGGCATGTTGCGGCAACGGCGTCCAGCTTTGATGTTGTTGATGCGGGACGACGCAGCCTTGCCACCCGTCTGGGTGAGCGCCCATTGGGCGAACGTACGGTGACGTGGCGTCAGTCATTGGGTGGTTCTGGTCATGATGGGACTGCTGGAGGCACATTTGCACTGTCTGGCTGGTTGCTTGGGCGCGATACACAACTGGCCTCTGGCGACATTGTGGGTTTTGCTTTTGGTCAGTCTGAGGCCAGTCCATCCGGCAGCGTGTCAGGGCTACGTGGTCTTGACAGACAAGTGCAAGGGCGTATGTATGTACAGCGTAGCCAAGGCCCCTTGTATGTATTGGGTCAGCTTGGTTTTGGCAGTTTTCAACGCCGTCTGGACCGGCAGTTGCAATTGGGTCATTGGAGTGACTGGGCAAGCAGTCGCTACCGTGGTCAATTTTTCAGTGGGAGTGTAGAGGCTGGGTATCATTGGCGCCGTGGTGCATGGGCCTTGACGCCGTATGTGGGTGTAGATCAAACGCAGCTGAAGACGGATGGATTCCGTGAGCAGGGAGGGGCGGGCTTTGGCTTACAGGTACAGGCGTCCCAAGCTATTCGGAGCCAGTTACTGGCTGGTGTTCGTACTGAATTAGGGTGGCGTGGAGTGAAGCTACGTGGCTATGGTGAGTGGCAGCAGACCTTGCGTCAGAGTGGGTTGAATCCACAGGCTAGCTTTACGGCGACATCGTCATGGACGCCCTTGGTGGCATCCCCCTGGTCTAGTCGTTCTGGCGGACTTCTTGGCTTATCAATGGTCTGGCCCGTGGGGATGACGGCAGGAGAGTGGAGCATGGGTGTAGAACACTTCTTTGGTGCCCGTAAACGCAGTGATAGCTTGGGTTTGCGTTATCAGCTGAGTTTCTAGTCTGAGTATGGAAGCCGATGCACGGTAGTGCCGTGCATCGGCGGTGTTTAGTAATGCGTGTGCTAGACAGAGCTGTACATTGCGTGCCTCGCGTGCGAGTAGCCCATAATGGCCGTTTGAAATCCAGCGCATCATCAGTTGCTTCAGTTACATCTTGGAGGAATTTTGTGCGTGTTTGACGGCTCTGCTGATGGTACTTCCGCTACCACAGCCCACCGTCTTTTGCACCACACTCCACGTAATGCCGCTTCAAGGTCGATCCACATGTACTACGCCCAAGCATATTGGGCAACGGGTACAACGAGTTGCCGATCTAAGCAAACATGCAGTAGCCATTGAGACCTTGCCTTCACTCCACAAGCACCCTTTCAGGCGATCGGGCATCACGCTATTCACTGCGGATGCGCGTGTCTCTGAATATCCAGGCCCAATTCAGCGGGTTTAATAATCAAAGCAGCAAACTAGCGATAAGTGTCCCCTCCTGATCGAACCGCGGGCGAGGGGCTCCTGGCCCACGCCATCTCAAGATGGTGGCTGGCTAACACGATTGTTGGGTCTACCCCAAATAACAAGCAAGGCTTAGCGTGCTTTATTTTCCGTTTTCTGAGACGCCCCCATCGGCGAGAAAATTTTTTTTAATTCTTTACTTTTATTTAACACATGAATCACATTTAATGCATTAAAAATGCACTTGACATCTATAGTTCTAATGAGAGTTATAGGCTCATTAGATCACCATAGAGGGCGAACTCAAGTAAAAAACCCTTAACACATATGGAGTTGTGACAATGCGTGAACTCAACGTTGCAGAGCTTTCGTTAGTGGCTGGTGCTGGTGCTCCTGAGCATAGCTGGTGGGACGATTTTAAAAACTGGGTAAGTCAGAACTCTATGCAGGCCAGTATCAGTCCTGGTGGAGGAGGGGGAGGAGGGGGAACAGCTAACATTTACGATGCTATGATCGCATGTACTAACCAAGGTGGATCATTCCAAGGAAGTTCGTTTAATACCTCAGTATCTGCTGGTGTTGGTGGGCGTCCGGGAGCTTCGGCTAGCGTAAACATCGGCTATTCCAGCGGATCGTGCATAATGCCGCAGCGGCGTCACTGAGAGCACAGCGTAACGTCAGCTTTGTTTTTAACCTGAGTGGCAAGCCACTCAGGTCATTTCAGATAGATATTCTGAGACAGATAAAAGTGCGATGGCTGAGTGGACATCGTTATCTCTGCTTTGAAATTTCATTTCTCAAAATCGTAGTCATCCATGGATGACGGGACATATGCGAATAAAAACCGGAATAAAAAAAGCACTGATCCTGATGCTTTCTGTAGTGCTGGTGTCACTGGTTGCAATCGCCGCGCATCGGTTTTATATCCGCCTTCCACAGTCCAGACTGTTTTATGCATGGAAAAAAGTGGATGAAGTGTATTACGACAGAACGTTTGCTGGCTTTGACTGGCCTGCCGTCTTAGCGACCTATAAAAAGCATCTGCCTCGGTTCGACTGGGATGGGAGAGAAACCTCTCCATTTATTCACAATATGCTGTCGCTCCTTGAAGTCTCTCATTTGCGGCACATTCCAGGTTTTATGGCTCCAGAAAAAATTAAGGAGGAAGCTGTATTAGCAAATTATTTCCCAGAACTGCGTGATATATCAGGAATGGTTCTGGTGCAAGAAACATTATTCAAGATGTCAAAAGTACTCTCCTTAGAGACCTGGTCCCCACTGTATGCGCATGGCGTCCGTGTGGGCGACCGTATTCTTCTAGACACACTTGATACTGATATTTCTGATAAGAATAAACCTGTGCGGCTGTATTGCTATCACATTAATACAGCAGGGGTAAAAAAAGAATTTGAGTTCGACCTCCCGGCACCACCTCTTGGCGCGCAACAGACTGCGGTGCCTGCGGGGGATCATGTGCTGCACATCGCACGCTTTGCACGCTTTGATCAGGGCGAAATACAAGCGCTTAAACACGTGATCGAGGATCGGAATTCACCGATGACCCAGTTACATTATATTCCTTTAGGGGCCGTTACTACGCGTCCTCACCTCATCAGAACTAAAGTCATTGATGTGGTTAAAGATTCAGAAGCCGATAAAGCAGGTGTTGAAATCGGATCCTTCATTGGGGACGGAACCGATCCTAAAACAGAGTCTAAAAATATAGGCGGGAAAACAGTCGTAAAAAGCAATGGTATTTATAAAATGATCCTCCCTGATGGTAAAAAAGTCACTTTCTCTATTAATAAAGAAATTACATTGAGTAACTTTGAAGGAATCCGTTCCGCACAGCTGATCGGCCAAACACTGGTTATCGCATTTAATGAGATGACCGATGAAAATACCCAATGGGCATTGCAACAGATCAAAAATACCCCTGCAACAGCGATCGTTCTGGATTTACGCGACAACACCGGAGGTTCATCCATCGCAGTACCGAAGTTATTGGCTGGATTTTTAGCTTCTGGAACCCGCATCGCAACCGAAATACGAGGTAAAAAAACCAATGAAATAAATGTCCCTACCGGATATACACCGACTGATAAACCCATGGCGGTGTTAATTGGTCTAGTCTCTGCCAGTGGGGCTGAAGTGACGGCAAGAACCCTGCAATTTCACCGCCGTGCGCGTATTTACGGCGCCCAATCCTCGGGACAGGTACTCATGTCCCGTTTTTATAAACTGACTGATGGCTCTTATATACAAATTCCACATGCAAATTTACTAGATCCAGCAGGGAAGCCGCTTGAGTGGTATGGCGTCATGCCGGATGTGAAAAAATGGAAAACCTTAAGTGATGTGCGTGCCGGGCGTGATCCAGTGTTGGAATGCGCCTTAACGGACCTGTCCGGCGGACAATGTCACTAATCCTGCGCATACTGAGTACCTCCACACCCAGCTGTGATCTCACTCAATGCAGCGGTATGTAATATCGGCACTACATCTCCGGAAGTTTATTTATTAAATAATAGGAATCCATGGATGAAGGGGCATATGCGAATAAAAACCGGAATAAAAAAAGCACTGATCCTGATACTTTCTGTAGTGCTGGTGTCACTGGTTGCAATCGCCGCGCATCGGTTTTATATCCGCCTTCCACAGTCCAGACTGTTTTATGCATGGAAAAAAGTGGATGAAGTGTATTACGACAGAACGTTTGCTGGCTTTGACTGGCCTGCCGTCTTAGCGACCTATAAAAAGCAGCTGCCTCGGTTCGACTCGGATGGTCAGAAAACCTCCCCCATCATTAATGACATGTTGTCGCTGCTTGAAGTCTCTCATTTGCAGCACTTCCCAGCGTTTCTGGTTCCAGAAGAAAAAAAGAAGACAGCTGTATTAGCAAGTTATTTCCCAGAACTGCGCGATATATCAGGGATGGTGATGGTCATGGATATGTTACCCAGGATTTCTAGAGTACTGTCTCTAGAAACCTGGTCCCCACTGTATGCGCATGGCGTCCGTGTGGGCGACCGTATTCTTCTAGACACACTTGATACTGATATTTCTGATAAGAATAAACCTGTGCGGCTGTATTGCTATCACATTAATACAGCAGGGGTAAAAAAAGAATTTGAGTTCGACCTCCCGGCACCACCTCTTGGCGCGCAACAGACTGCGGTGCCTTCGGGGGATCATGTGCTGCACATCGCACGCTTTGATCAGGGCGAAATACAAGCGCTTAAACACGTGAGTGAAGATCGCAATTCATCCATCACCCAGCTGCATTATATTTCTTTAGGGGCTGTGACCACGGCGCTTCACCTCCCTAAAAATAAAGTCATTGATGTGGTTAAAGATTCAGAAGCCGATAAAGCAGGTGTTGAAATCGGATCCTTCATAGGAAATGGAACCAATATTAAAGCAGGCCCTGAAAATATCGGTGGGAAAAAAGTAATAAAAACCGATTCGAGGTATGAAGTTGTCCTCCCTGATGGGAGAAAAGTCACCTTCTCTATTAATAAAATAATTCCTAAATTGAATGACATTGAGGGAATCCGTTCCGCACAGCTCATCGGAAAAACACTGGTCATCACATTCAATGAGATGAGCGATGAAAATACCCAATGGGCATTGCAACAGATCAAAAATACCCCTGCAACAGCGATCCTGCTCGATTTGCGCTACAACACAGGAGGTTCAGGCATCGCAGGAGAGAAGTTATTGGCTGGATTTTTAGCTTCTGGAACCCGCATCGCAACCGAAATACGAGGCAAAAAAACCAATGAAATAAACGTCCCTGCCGGATATACACCGACGGATAAACCGACGGCGGTGTTAATCAGTCTGTTGTCTGCAAGTGGCGCGGAACTAGCGGCAAGAACTCTGCAATTTCACCACCGTGCGCGTATTTACGGTGCCCAATCTTCGGGACAGGTACTCACGTCCCGTTTTTATAAACTAACGGATGGGACGTATATGCAAATTGCGGATACCAATTTACTGGACCCAGCAGGGAAGCCTATTGAGTGGTATGGCGTGATGCCGGATGTGAAAAAATGGAAAACCTTAAGCGATGTGCGTGCCGGCCGTGATCCAGTGTTGGAATGCGCCTTAACGGACCTGTCCGGCGGACAATGTCACTAATCCTACTCATACTAAGTACCTCCACACCCAGCTGTGATCTCACTCAATGCAGCGATTTTATTTATACGTTCTAATCTAAAAATAAATTTATTTTTGATGATTGGAAGAAAATTTAAGTGATAAGTAGGGTAGGGATGTAAGCGGTTTCAGTGGGTGTGGATCGCAATGTTTATCCTATGGCTGATGTATTCAGGGGGATTACAATGGCAACGTTTTTTAGTCAGCCATAAGGGCCAGCCGGTGTCATTGATCAAACAAGAAGACTTTATCCAGTCCATCGCTGATGCGCTGCAATACATCAGTTACTACCATCCGGTCGATTACATCAAGAATCTGGCTTTGGCGTATGGGTGCGAGAAATCGCCCGCCGCTAAAGATGCAATGGCGCAGATTTTGATTAACTCACGTATGTGTGCTGAGGGGCGCCGCCCGATTTGCCAAGATACAGGGATTGTCACGGTGTTCCTTAGCATCGGGATGGATGTACGTTGGGATGACGTCACGATGGATGTGGAAGAGATGGTGAATGAGGGGGTTCGCCGTGCCTATCGTCATCCGGATAACACGCTACGTGCGTCTGTGCTTGCTGATCCTGCCGGCAAGCGCTGCAATACGAGGGACAATACGCCAGCAGTCGTTAACGTCAAGGTTGTTTCTGGGGGCCATGTTGAAGTGATTGTTGCTGCCAAGGGAGGGGGATCTGAGGCCAAGAGCAAATTTGCAATGCTAAATCCATCGGATTCCATCGTTGATTGGGTTCTGGACACTGTGCCAACCATGGGGGCTGGCTGGTGCCCACCAGGGATGCTTGGGATTGGTATCGGTGGTACGGCTGAGAAAGCGATGCTGCTCGCTAAGGAAGCGTTGATGGAACCGATTGACATCCAGGATTTGATGGTACGCGGCCCTTCCAATCGTGCTGAAGAATTACGCTTGGAGTTGTACGAGAAGGTCAATGCTTTAGGGATCGGTGCTCAGGGGGTGGGCGGTTTGACGACGGTATTAGATATCAAGGTCAAAGATTATCCAACGCATGCTGCCAATTTGCCGGTAGCGATGATCCCTAATTGTGCGTCCACACGCCATGCGCATTTCACATTGGACGGTAGCGGTCCTGTTGTTCTGGAACCGCCGTCATTAGAGGATTGGCCTAAGTTGAGCTATCTCCCGGAGTCTGCACGGCAGGTGGATTTGAATACGATCACCAGGGATGAGGTGGCGCAGTTCAAGCCAGGTGAGGTGTTGCTACTCAGCGGCAAATTGTTGACGGGACGAGATGCTGCGCATAAGCGCATCGTTGAGATGCTCAACAAGGGGGAGACATTACCAGTTGATTTCACGAATCGCTTTATCTACTACGTGGGTCCAGTGGATCCTGTGCGTGATGAAGTCGTCGGTCCTGCGGGTCCAACCACAGCAACGCGTATGGATAAGTTTACGCGTCAGATGCTGGAGCAGGGCGGGTTGCTCGGTATGGTGGGCAAGGCCGAGCGTGGTCCTACTGCCATCGCTGCAATCCGTGACAACAAAGCCGTGTATCTGATGGCGGTGGGAGGGGCGGCTTATCTTGTCTCCAAGGCGATCAAAACGAGCCGGATACTGGCTTTTGAAGACCTTGGCATGGAGGCAATTTATGAGTTTGAAGTCAAGGAGATGCCTGTAACAGTGGCGGTTGATTGCAACGGTGAGTCGATACATACAACTGGGCCGCGTGAGTGGCGAAGCCGGATCGGGAAAATTCCGGTTGTTGTGGAGTAGGAATGGCGCAACGCTTGGAAGCACTGGAACAGTGGGTTCATTGTCAGGTGGTGCGTTCTCTACGGTGTTGCATCGGGTTGGTGCGTCATGTGGGCGACAGGGTGAGGCTGGCCACATGACGCGTTTTATGAGGCAGGTCAGCAGGCGAGGCTGGGAACACAATGGTCGATGTGAGATGCCATGTGCTCTGCATTGTTGTGTTGATGAGATATTGCCCGGGGAGGAGTCCCCGGGTCCAATGTTCTGCTTTTAGCCGTTATGCAATTGGTTGGATATGGGGAATCAAGCAATTACGGATCGCCTCTATTGTTTTTGCATCATGGCGTGAGTTTCTTCGTTATCACATGGATCTCAGAGAGTTGCTCTTCCGAGATGGGGGAGGGTGCATCGGTCATCAGGCATTGTGCGCCGGTGGTCTTTGGAAAAGGAATAACATCGCGGATTGATTCAGTGCCGGCGATCAGTGCGGCGATGCGGTCAATGCCAAAGGCAATCCCTCCGTGTGGTGGGGCACCATAATTCAGTGCGTCAAGGAGGAAACCAAATTTGGCGCGTGCTTCATCTTCAGTAATGCCGAGTAGTTCAAAGACTGCACGTTGCATTTCCGGACGGTGAATACGGATAGAGCCGCCGCCAATTTCGTTGCCATTGAGTACCATGTCATAGCCGCGGGACAAGGCTGTCCTGGCGTGTGTGCGTAATTCGTCAATATCGTTAATGGCTGCTGGTGCAGTGAAGGGGTGATGTAAGGCAACGTAACGCTGCGCTTCTTCGTCCCACTCAAACATTGGAAAGTCGGTGACCCACAATGGGCGCCAGTCTGCGGTGATTAGGGCGAAATCTTTGCCGGCTTTCAGGCGTAACGCGCCCATGAAGTCGGAGACTTTGTTGTAGTTTCCAGCACCGAAAAACACGATGTCGCCTTTCTCCGCTCCGATGTGTGAGAGTAGTGCAGCAAAGGCATCCTCGGAAAAAAATTTAGCGATTGGCGAAGTGATTTCGCCTGTAGGGGCGAGTTTGGCGTAAGCAAGTCCTGTGGCACCATACTTGGCTGTGTAGGCGGCATATTCATCAATTTGCTTGCGCGACAATACTGCGCCTCTGGGGATACGCAATGCGGCAACACGACCGTTGGGATGCGCAACGGCATTGGTAAATGGGGTGAAGGTGCTGTCAGCAACGAGTGCGGCAACATCAATCAGTTCTAGATTGATGCGCATATCCGGTTTGTCAGAGCCAAAACGGCGCATTGCTTCCTTCCATGTCATGCGGGGGAACGTTGTATCAAGCTCGATCCCGGCGACCTCTTTGAAAACTCTCCGAATCATCTCTTCAACAAAGTCCTGGACGTCACGTTCGCTTACAAAAGCAAACTCCATATCAAGTTGGGTGAATTCAAGTTGGCGATCCGCACGCAATGCTTCGTCACGGAAACAGCGTGCGATTTGATAGTAACGATCGAAACCAGCCACCATTAGTATTTGTTTGAAAAGCTGTGGTGATTGCGGTAAGGCGTAAAATTCGCCCGGGTGCATTCTGGCGGGAACAAGAAAGTCACGGGCTCCTTCAGGGGTTGCTTTCGTTAGGATTGGCGTTTCAATGTCTTGGAAACCGTGCATGTCCAGATGGCGACGTAGTGCCTGTACCAGTTTGATACGCGTACGTTGCATACGCTGCATTTCCGGGCGGCGCAGATCCAGGTAGCGGTATTTCAGACGTATATCTTCGCCTGGGTTTTCGTGAGCATGGAACGGTAAAGGTGCAGCCTTATTGAGTATCTTGATTTTTGTAGCAATCACTTCGACCTTGCCGGTCTTGATCTTATCGTTGACCGCATGACGGGCGTGCACAACGCCTTCAACTTGTAGTACATCCTCATAACTCAAGCCACTAGCAACCCTGAACAGTTCTGAGTTGTTTTGGTCGATGGCACGTGAATCTACCGTGATTTGTACGATCCCTTCGTGGTCACGTAAATCGATAAAGCAAACTCCACCCAGGTTACGGGCCACATCGGTCCAGCCAGCAAGGGTAACGGTGTGGCCGATCAATGTTTCATTAATCAAGCCGCAGAAATGGGTACGCATCGGAATTCCCCAATGAACGATCGACTCAGAATGAAGTCGGATAGCTGCATATTCTGCGGCTCACGCTTCACCTCGGCAAATTCTGGCTGGTGTCTGGGGCGCAAAACATGGGTATCTTTGAAAATAGGATAGGCTTAAATCAACTAAAGGGAATGCCCGCCGTAATCTTGGGGATTCTTGAATATCAAAAAGATCACTTACTTTATGCGTTGAGCGTCACACATTATCGTTATATACGTGTTGGCATCCGGTCATTTGCTATCTGGTGCTGTTCCCGTTGGTAGCCTAGGTCATAAATGAAATGCTGCCAAAGGGCTTGTTAATACAAGCAATATTGGAAATGAAGCTGATACAACAACTGCAATGCTGATAGACGCCTGTGCTCTTTGAAGTTCGTTATCAAGTTGAAACAGCTTATTGTCATAGCGACGTTTGCTTATGATTGCTGTTAGATGTTTCTATCCCTCTTGTTTCTATCCCCCTGATTTTTCAAACTTTGACTCTAAAGTTTCTATATGAAGAAAGCTGTTATCTTGTTATCCGGAGGTATGGACTCTGCTGTGGTCACCGCCATCGCCCAATCGCAGGGATTTATGGTGCACGCTTTAAGCATACGTTACGGTCAGCGCCATACTTCCGAGTTGGACGCAGCCGTACGGATCGCCAGGGCGCTAAACGTGGTTGCACATAAAGTTGTGGACGTGGATCTACGCAGCATCGGTGGTTCGGCACTGACTGACGACATCGAAATACCAGACGCAGGTGGCGAGGGTATTCCCGTGACCTATGTGCCAGCACGTAATACCATCATGTTGTCACTCGCATTAGGTTGGGCTGAAGTCATCGGTGCGGCCGATATATTCTGCGGTGTTAACGCCGTTGATTATTCAGGTTATCCCGATTGCCGCCCGCAGTTCATCACGGCCTTCGAAACGCTGGCTAATCTGGCAACCAAAGTCGGCGTTGAGGGGACTCAGTTACACGTACATGCGCCATTACAGTTTCTCAGTAAAGCGGAGATTGTTCATGAAGGTCTGCTGCATGGCGTGGACTTTGGATTGACCGTGTCTTGTTATCGTGCAGATGTCGACGGGCGCGCTTGCGGGCGCTGCGACGCTTGCAAACTACGTGTGGCCGGATTCGCTGATGCTGGTGTTGTCGACCCGACTCGCTATATGGAGTTACCCTGCTCGTTACTCTTGCTGTAAAATAGACAGCTGCATTTCAATGTGCGGAAGATTGTGGTCTTGGGCCGTTAGCTCAGTCGGTAGAGCATCGGACTTTTAATCCGCTGGTCGCTGGTTCGATTCCAGCACGGCCCACCAGTTTAATTGGCTCGTTCGCAGAGTCCGTTGTTTCTACTTTTGCCGTTGCATTTATCAGGTTTAGTATTGATTGCCATACCTGCCTCTGTGCTCTTGTTTCTGCTTGTTCTTCCAGCACTTTTACAACTATCTCGCCATTGAGTTTTGCTATGGCTGCTAGTTCTGCTGCGTGTTTTTCGGTTATCACTCCGCCTTTTCGCCATTTGCTAACTGCTGATCGGCTGACACCTATTTTTTTTCCTAGCGTTTCTCCATTTGCCGGAATGCACATTGATATTGCTTTGTCAAGTAGTATTTTTTTAGCTTTCATGTGGATTGGTAGTTGACGCATGTTGAATTCTAGTTTACAACGTAATTGTGGAGTGATACTCCACATCACCTCCTCATTCATCCTACCCTGGATGGGGAGGTATTCTAGGCAGGGTAGGAGTGTTGAGATGTTGAAAACTTTTAAGCGTTATCCAGCTGAGGGGGTGTCTTTTAAGTCTTTGGGGGATCAAAGCCAAGTATCTGCGGCTTCTAAGGTTTCTGTTACTGATCAGGAGCGGGCTTCTAATGCGTCTTCGGGTATTGGTTTTTTTAATTGCTGGTATTGAAAAAGTATTAGGTGACTTGATTATAGCTCAAAGGAATTTTGACACTTTAGGTTTTCGGGAATGTGATATAGGGATGTTTCATAGAAGGCGTGATATTACTGTTTGTATTCTGGATGCTTGTAGCAATTTAGAGTTTCTTCTTAAGAATATAAGAGAGTATAAATAGTCTGTTTATTCAAGGCGCTTTCGCATGTCTAATCTATCAGTTTTTTATAGTGATTCTCTTTCACCTCAGCAGTATATTTCTCTTATGACTGCATCTTTTTCTACTATTGAATCTAATATTGAGATTATTCAAGGTGTTTTAGTGCGCATGTATCGTATTACTTCTAAGGTTTCAAATGAGTTTATATTCGATAAGATCCATTTAATGTATATTAATACAATGGATATTGTTTCTGAGCTTGAAGAATTGAAACACCGTTTATCTTCTCTTTCTTATGCGGATTACTGACACTGAGCGGGGTGCACGTATGGCATTAAATATTGCTGAGATGTACGTTCATCAGTTGGAACTTTGGCCAGATAGTTTGTCTCAGCAGTTTGATTTTTGGATGTCTGTCCGTGCTGCAGCATTAGAACAACTGGATGAGTGTTACTTATTAAGGCAATCATTAGTATGATTAATGTCTTTATTCTTTTTTTAGTGGTTATTTCCGGTATTCTTAATCTTTGTGCTGCACGTTTTTTAACTAGAGAGCGTCAAGTCCATGTTTTTGTTTTTATCTCTTCCTTTTATTCTCTTATTGTAGCTGCTGTTATTTTGTGTTTTGAAATTTTTAAAATTCTTTGGTTTCATCAATGATCAATTTATGGAATTGCGAGAAGCTGAGTTTTGAATGTCTCTTTTTGGTTAGGGTGGCTATTGTTGCAGTTCTTTCTATTCTTTGTGGGGCCTTGGCATGCTTTTTCATCTATCTAATTGTTTGGTTGTTGTTTTCTCCCTTTAGCTGGGTATTAATTCCCATATCGTTCGCTTTTTTTTGTCTATTACGTTATTCAAAGCATTCATAATCAAATATAGTTTTCTTGGGTGAATTTTTGATGGTGCATTTTATTCGGAGTGTGTATTCAAAATATGCTTTGATTCGGTCTTTTTTTTATTTTCCGTTTGCTACGCTTTTTATTAATTTTCTCTTTTCGTGTTTTTTGTTGATGTTGGCGTGTGTTTGTTTGGTTTTATTAGTTCTTGTTCAGCCAACTTCTGGTTTTCAGGATTATTTTTTTGCATTCTGTGTCTCATTCTTTGTCTTCACCTGTTGCTTCATTGTGTCTTTACACTTTTGCTTTTTCTCTCTGCAATTGTGTTTTTAGAACCTGTCATCTTCTCTGTTGGGGATTATGGGGGCGTCGTGATTCTTTGGCCTTTAATCGTTCTTAATTTTTATGTGGAGGTGTTTAGTGTCTCGTCGCTCTTCTTCTTCTGATTCTGCGGTTTATGTTAATTTTTTGGAGCGTGAGCGTCGTGCTGATGTTGAGAAGGCTGCTCGCTTATATGAGACGCGTCGCGATCGTGTAGAGCCGTCTTATGTGTTTCCTGCTCCGTCCGGTGAAAAGAGGGTTGGCCCGAACAGTAATACGGGCCAAAAGGGTGTTGTTGGGTCTTATCCTGTTTCTATCGATTATTTGACGGTTGTTTTTAGTTATGCCCGTTTGGCAGAGGCGGGTTATTTTGATGAGCCTCGTTTTCTTCTTTACTTGTTATTTGGTTTGAGCGTTGATGATGTCATCGTGGGTTCTCATACCTCTGTGCGTTGGCATTTTTATAATTCAAGTGCTTCTATTATAGATTCTAATGGGGATCTGGTTGGCAAGATTGGTTGGGATGGCAATGCGGATTCGTATTGTATTAGTTTGACGGGTTCGGCTTGCCGTTATATTCATGATTGGTCAAAGGTGAAACGTTCATTGGCTTCTTTGGATGCGCGGATTACTCGTTGTGATGTGGCTTATGATGACTATGACGGTATATTGGGGACGGTTCGGCATCATGAGGCCCTTGCGCGTGAGCATTTAGCTCCTGCGGGTGGTTGTTTGTTGTTTTCTTCTGGTGGGACTCCTCCGCGTACGCGTTTTCTAGATGATCATGGAGGCGGGTCTGGGTGTACGTTGTATGTGGGGCAACGTGGGCATAAGCAATTGTGCATTTATGAGAAAGGCAAGCAGCTTGGTGTGGCTGAATCTCCCTGGGTGCGTTATGAGGTGCGTTTATATGCCAAGCATGCTGTGATTCCTTTTGACTTATTAGAGGAACCCATGCGTTATTTGCGTGGTTCTTATGATTATTTGTGCCAGTTATTTTCTTCTGTTGTTGTTTCTCCTGTGAGTCGTATTCGGACGGTGGTAAAGCATGTGGAGGCGACAGGTGAGGCGTTGGTTCGCTGGCTGCGTCGTCAGGTCGGGCCTGCGTTAGGGGTGTTGCGTCAAGCGTTGGGGTGTGGGTTTTCTGATTTTATTGTTGATCGTGTGGAGCGTGAGGGCTTGCCTTCTCGTTTTCGGCGTATTTGTAGGGGAGGGGATTTGCTTGCGTATTTGCGAGAGACGTTAATAGATTGTTCTGTGGGCGTGTGTGTGTAAGTCATTATGGATTTCTTTAAATTTAATTATTAGGTGATTTATGTCTATTGTGAGAGTGAAAGATAATGTTCTTATTGAGCGTTCTGTAAATACTAAGACGGGGCCGCAGATTTTTCGGGAACAGCGTGCTGCTGTGGTGATGGGGGGCGCATATGAAACTGTATTTAGCTTGAAGTTGGGTTCGGCACCTTTGTATCCCCCTGGTGAGTATTTAATCCATCCTGATTCTTATGGGATAGATGATTATGGAAACTTGGTATTAAGACGTCTTAAGTTGATTTCTTTATCTTCTGCATTAAAGGAGTTTGCTAGTAAGGAACCTCTTTCTGTTGTTTCTTCTAAGGTGTCCTGATTAGTGTCGTGTTATCGTTTTTTGTTTTAGTTATTTCTTTGTTTTTGTGTTGGTGTGTAGAGTTTTTTTTTGTTGTTTTTTGTTGATTATGTTTTTTTTCTTGTCTTGGGAATGTTTGTTAAGTCATGGCCCTCTGCGTCTCTTTAAAAGCTGATGGTACCTTGGTAGCTACAGGTCAAGGTGTGTCTGACTGTACGGGGTATGTATTGGTCAGCGGGTCAGAGTATGGGGTTTATCAGTTGGTGCAACGTGTGTTTGAGGTGCCTGATATAAAAACTGTTATTCAGACCTCTACCACTGTGGCTTTTACTGTGATTGGTTGGTATGTCGTGGCGCGTATTATCGGCACCGTTGCGACATTTTTTGATAGCCGATAATCAATAAACGAGGTGATGTATGGCTGATATTTTATCTGGACTCGATGTTAAATCGGCGGCGGCGGCTCTCATTGGTGCTGCTGCTTTAATTGCATTGGTAGGTTTTACTAAGTGGGGTGCGAAAAAAGTCGCTGGTTTCTTCGGTTAAATTATTGGAGCGACACTTTTTGTGTCGCTCTTCACCGGCTGGTGGGGGTGTGTGCTTTGATGATTACTTTATTCTCTTGTTTCTTGGGTGCTTTATGCGGATGGGCTGCTGTTAAGGGGCTGGATGCTTCATGAGTATTTTTCGCATACTCGTTTTTTTTGTGATTCTTTTTATTTCTCGTTTTAGTTTTGCTTGCGAGATTGGTGAGCCGCATTGGGACCCTGGTCAGTGTTTAGATAGGGGCGAGGCTTATGCTATCGCTAGTGCAAGTTATCAGATGTGGCGTTCTAATCAATTGAAGGATAGTAATATTCCTGGTTTGCAGGTGGTTGATTGTCCTATGACTGATGATGGTCATATTATTGGTTTTGGGGGGTATACCACTGCGCCCGGTTATCCCTCTTCTGATAGTTGTAGTAATAGTCTGGTCTATTTTCAGCGGGTTTATCCTGAGGGGAAAACTTGTCTTACGCGTTCTCCTAAATCACTTCTTGGTTTAACGCTTCCTTCTGGTGTGCGTGTTCCGTCTACGGCTTGTTATGATGGTTGTTCTTATGATTTGGATCGTTCTCATGGGATTATTGGTGTAGGACAAGATGACGGCAAGGTTAGGTATGTTTTGCCTGGTATGACCCCTAATGGGAATTTGTGTGTTCTTTCTCCGCCAGGTTCTTCTTCTGAGTCTAGTCAGGATACGCCTCCTGTTCAGGATGTCGTTAAAGATGAATGTACACATATGGGCACATTAACGCAGTGTGTGAGGCCGGACGGTAAATATTGTGCTACTTCATCGACTGGGCATCAGTATTGTTGGAAACCAGGTGAGGTGGGAACTCAGATTGCTTCTGATGGTAATCATGCAGCAACATTGAATAAAGTTGATGTTCCAGTTATTGCTCCTGTGGACGCGCCTAAGGATAAGGGTGATTGGCGTGTAGATGGTAAGGGCACATCTACTCAGATTATTAATAATACTTATAACAATTATAATACAACTACATTTGCTTCTACTGGTTCTTCTGGTGGCGGTTCTAGCGGTGGTTCTAGTAGTTCTGGTGGTCAGAGTAGTGGCGGCGGTAGTGATAAGTCGGGTGGCGGTGATAAATCAGGTGGTGATAAGGATACACCTGGTAGTGGTTCACCTTCAGGGACTGGTGTTCTTTATAAACGTAATGGTAAGACATTGGATACCGTCGTATCAGGATATCAGGCTAAGGTAAATGATCTTCCTTTTATTTCTGGTATTTCTTCCTTTTTAACCATTTCCGCATCTGGGGAATGTCCTATATTTACGTTGTCTGCTTCTGCGTATTGGCCAGAAATGACATTTGATTATCATTGCAGCGGTGTTTTTTTGAGTTTTTTGAGGTCCGCTGGTTATATTATTTTTGCGATTGCTTCTTATTTTGCTGTTCGTATTGCTACCTTGCGTTAGGTTGGAGGAATCATGTTTATATTAAGGGTTGCGTGGTTAACTGATCTTACGCAGTGGATTTGGGATTTAATCACTAAGATGTTTCTTGCTTTAGCTGATTTTGTCTCTGATGTTTTTGTTTTGTTTTGTGATTTTTGTTTTTCATTGATTTTATTTGTTGTGGGTGTATTGCCTTGGCCTGATTTTCTGAAGCAGCAAAGCTTGGGGGATATGTTAGGTAAGGCTGGTAGTACAGTCGTGTGGTTTGCTGACGTATTTCAGTTATCTAATTCTATGCGCGTGATTAGTGCGGCGATTGTTTTTTCTATATTTAGGCGTTTGTTGACTTTAGGTATTTGGTGATGTTGGTCTTTAATGAGGGTGTGCCTCGTTCTGGGAAAAGTTACGATGCAGTGAAGCATCATATTCTTCCTGCTCTTCGTGAGGGGCGTCGTGTTTATGCACGTTTGAATGGTTTGCGTGATGTCAGAGGCTCGTATTCGTGAACTTCTTTTTGTTGTCAATACGGATGATGTATTAAATACATTCGTTTGTTATCGTGATGAAGTTGACGGCGAATGGTGTATTGAAGATAGTTTTAAGGATGTGTTGATCGTTATTGATGAGGTGCATGAGTTTTATGTTGAATCTCGTGCACCGTTAGCGCCTCAGATAGAGAATTTCTGGGCGTTATTGGGTCAGAATGGCGGTGATGCAGTGCTGATGACGCAGTGGATTAAGCGGATGCATCCTGCGATTCGTGCACGTATTGAACGTAAGCATAGTTTTCAGAAATTGACGGTTGTTGGTCTCAAGAATCGTTATCGTGTGACGTATTACCATACTGTGGCGGCAGGTAAGTTTGAAAAGGTGGGGAGTCAGACGTTTAAATATGATGCGTCTATTTTTCCTCTTTATGATGGGTATGCCCCAGGGGCACGCAATACGGAGGTGTATTCTCAGGGTAAGAGAACAGTCTGGGCAGTGATGCTAATAAAGGCTATTTTTTTCTTGGCAGTTGGTGTTGTGGGGTTTCATTTTTATTCTCGTTTTTTTCGGAGTACTAGTCTTTCTGCTCATGATGTTTCTAGTTCTTCCTCTTCGGGTGTAGGACAAGTGTTTAAACCTGGTCAGGTTGTTTCTGGTCCTGTGCATCAAGACGTGTCTGCTCCTGTGGTACCTCCTGTTGATCCTTTGTCAGATTTGGGGCCTGAGCAACGTTATATTTTTGATCTTAATGCTAAGGGTCGGTTGCGTTTGGCTGTGCTTGCCCAGGTGGGGCATGAGTATCGTGCTTGGGTGCAATGGATTAATACGGAGAATTTGGTGATTGAGCAGCTTGATTTAGAACAGTTGCGTGCTTTGGGTTTTGATGTCTCTGTGCATTCTTATGGGGTTCGTATTTCTGTCCTTAGTCATGTTTTGGTAGCGACAGCATGGCCTTGGCGGGAGCCTGTTCGTGAGACGGACCCGCGTTTATATAATTTATCTCGTGATCAACAGGGCGCAGGGAGTATTGCGAGCGCAGCGAGTGATGCGAGCGGAGCCCCTGCCGTTCAGGGAAGTATGATAGAGAAGGGGAGCGTGCTATGGGGACGTTTCCGGAATCACCTGGCTATGAGCATCGTGATGATTTAGGGCGTGTTTCTTCGTTTTCGCGTTAGTTTTTTGGTCCCTATAAAAGATTTTCATTCATATTTTTATTCTTCTGTCAATAACGCAACTATCATGCCATTTATGATTCATTCATAATTCATTTATTTTATATTCATAATTGTATATGCAGGGGAGGGCAGCCTGATTTTTTATTGATGTAGTTCTCAGATTAGTGAAATAGTTTGATAAATAAGGTTGCTGCTGTCGCTCCTGCTGCAATCAGGCTACTAGCTACTACTACTGCATACCATTTTGATTCTGTTGTGAGTTTTAGGGTTTCTTTCATCATTTTTTGTGTGTGTGCGTTTACTTCGTGAATTTCAGCTTGGATCTTTGCTGTTTCTGAGATCAATTTTGCAATTTGTATTTTTTGCTCATCTATGATCTCTGCGTTGTGTTCTTTTTGGGTCATTTTCATCTTTTCTAGTGTTTTCTTTACATAGTGTAGATCACTAAGGGGGTGTAGGGGGCTAGCCCCCTACGGAGACGTTTTGTGCTTTTGTTGGCGTTGTATCAGCACTTGCCTTAATTGGATGATCGACGCGGTTTCACTGGCTGTGTGCCTTCTTTTACGCAAAACCGTTTTTTTTGAGGTGCGTTAGTGATGCGCTGCGGATCGGACGCGGCACAGCCGCCTTGTGGAGCTGCTGCTCGCGCTTCCTGGTGTGACTAGCTTTCCGTTGATGAATGCGAATCCTGTCCAGTTTCCTGTGAGGACTTGGTTGGGTATTTCATCCTTTATGTGGCTGTCTGTATGGCTTGTATGTTTTTTAAGCTGTTTAGTTTCTTTTGTATCCCTTTTATTAGTGCGTTTTTCTTTTTTTTCTTTTTTCTTTTTTCCCTTTTTCCCTCACTTCGCATAATGCATATTATGTCCGCTGGAGAAGATGGGTACGAGAACTAGCAATTAGTCTCAAAAAGAGACATACAGGGACACCACTAGCGCACGCACAATGACTAGCAATGAGATTCCAAATCAAAAACTAACAGGAAACTGGACAGGATTCGCATTCATCAACGGAAAGCTAGTCACACCAGAAAGAAAAGCCATTGAAGAATGGCAACTGAGATGGTTATCGCTGACCTGCTCACTAGCGCAAGAATGGCAAAAAATGATGGAAGAAGCGCGAGCGGCAGCGCCACAAGGCGGCTGTGCCGCATCCGATCCGCAGCGCATCACTAACGCATCTCAAAAAACGGTTTTGCGTAAAAGAAGGCACACAGCCAATGGAACCGCGTCGATCATCGTATTAAGGCAAGTGCTGATACAACGCCAACAAAAGCGTAAAGCGTCTCCGTAGGGGGCTAGCCCCCTACACCCCTCAGTGATCTACACTATGTAAAGAAAACACTAGGAAAAATGACAATGACCCAAAAAGAACACAACGCAGAGATCATAGATGAACAAAGAATACAAATTACAAAATTAATCTCAGAAACAGCAAAGATTCAAGCTGAAATTCACGAGGTAACCACACACACCCAAGAAATGAACGCACACATCAATGAAATGAATGCACGTACACAAGAAATGAATGCACGTACACAAAAACTAATAGAAGAAACACTAAAAGTATCTAAAGAATCAAAATGGTATCCAGTAGTAATAGCTAGCGGACTCATGGCAGCAGGAGCGACAGCAGCAACTTTATTTATCAAACTATTTCACTAATCTGAGAAATACATCAATAAAAAATCAGACTGCCCTACCCTGCACATACAATTATGAATATAAAATAAATTAATTATGAATGAATCATAAATGGCATGATAATTGCGTTATTGACAATCCATCAAAAGTATGAATTACTTTTCAGATTATGAACAATTCATAAACTATTGACAAGATGTAAGATATATGCATCTATTGACATCGACAATAAACTATGGTAGCAAAATCTCATGGAAGCGACCCCGCAGAAGAAAAAGACACACTACGCACCTCAGTATTGACAGGCATCACCGGACCAGATGAACCAGACTGCTGCACCGCAGCACGATCCTGAACACGTTCACGATACGGATTGTAAACAGGCCCAGAGCGTGCAATACGCCGACATTCAGCCTCCAAAAGATCATATAGCGTGCCCTGCTCCGTGTAACACGTACAAGATGCCCCCTTATAATGCCCCTGGGCATCCAAACCTTCACCGCCAGACATACAGATCAATTGAGGGTCCGCCGTCAAAGAACGACTGTCAAAAATAGGAGCCGTCCACGGCATCGTAGGAAAACGCGGCAAATGATCTCGCGCATAAGCAACAGCTGTTGCCCAGCGCGGAGCTTGCCCTCCTCCTACAGTCCCCCCAGATGACCGGCTGGCAGTCCCCACCGGCTTCGCAGGCTCCGCCTTTTGTGGGGACTGCTGGCCAAACAACGTGGTGCCAATAGCATCAGGACGCAAACTACGCCAGGCATTCCACACACAAACAAAAAACAAAACAGCACACAAAGGAATGAGAAGAAGCCGCAAGGGAATACGAGACTTGATCGTATGAATCTCAGCAGACTCATACAAACTATAGACATGCTTAGGAAGTGTACGCACCTGGTGGCGTGAAAACTCACGATTAGAGACAGAGTTCACATTCTCCACCATCTCATCCCACTCCCACACATCAAGAAAACGCGTACCAAAACGACGCTTAATAAAGGTATGACGACCAATTAAACCGTGAACAAAAGAATAGAGCTGCTTATGAGCTTGCTGTGTTGTCCATACAAAATCCAAACCGCGATGACGATGCTCGGCAAGCGCCCGCACATGATCTGGCGTAGTCTGACGCATACCGCTACCACCATACTTCATACCGAACCACTTCCATGCTTCATCCACAAAAACTAGAGAACCATCAGGAACAACATAATTGCCATAAGCATCCTTAGCATTCCACTGTGAAGGATCATCAAGCACAGTAGCAAGACCAGGCTGAAGACCATCAATACCCGCCGCAAATAACGGACGTGCACCAATCTTGGCTTCTGCCTCTAGCATCTCAACCATAATGGCTGTTTTCCCACCACCAGGAAGCGCAGTAATAACATGAATAGGCATAACATTACCCCGCTGGTGGAATAAACGGCTCATGCTTTGGAGAAGCTGGAGGAGCCACTCCATAACCTCGCTTAAACAGATACAACCGGCCATTGAGCATGGCAAACCTACTCACATACGCAGAAATAATCATCGTCAAAGCACGATCAAAGTTAAGAAGACCCAAAGCCCTTAAAGCTAGTTCGCCAAACCGCCCGCCAGCAGTCCCCACACTATCGACGTACGTATATAACTGCTCAACTAGGGGAGAAATTACAAAATGATAAGACCCCCAATTAATGCCCAACCAGACAAATGCAGTAGCCACAAAATAGCCCAGCTTGGACTTGCATAAATTAAACAGCCCTGTTAGCAGAGCCGCCAAAAAAGTAGGCATTACCGCTACTCCTTAGAAATACCGCTAATAATCCGAAAACTAGACAGCGCAGAGAATAAAAGAACCAGCCTGCCACCTACCTGAAAAAACTGGCACAAAGGCGAAAGATCAATCGTGAGCTCACTGCCGAACACATCCACAGTTAAAGGCTCAAAACACGAGCGGGAATACCCCCGCCCCTGGTCATCAAACTTTGAAGCGTCCTTGTCATCACCTCCTGCTGAAGACCCATCCGAAAAAGCTGAAGATGGCTTGCCCTCATCCCCCGTATCAACAACACCATCCTTCCCTGTTAACGCATCTTTTATCGCTGCCACATTGGGATCCCTATCACCACTACCGCCCGAGGCTACTCCTGTAGCACGCTCCACAGCGCACGCCGTACGCCACTGCAAAACTAACGAACTGTACTCCATCGCATCGCATTTCTTGCCAGTACATACCGGAACAGAGTCACACCCGCCACCGCTCACCTTTACATCAGGACGCAAATTGCACTCAATACGCCACTGAATACGCACTTGACCACACAGCACCGGATCACCAGAACACGACGGAGCAACATCACACCCACCAGACCACGAAAAAGAAGACCTCCCCTCATCCCCATCCTTACCGGATTGCTCATCATCTGGCTTACCATCGCCGTCTTTATCCCGCTTACACGCACCATCTGCACCGCGAGCCTGACCACTAGGACACGAGTCAGAAGTTTTCACGCAAGTCCCATCAGGAGCACGCATCTGGCCCAGAGGACACTCCTTACGATCAAATTCGCACTCATGCCTAACAGGGTCCTCCAACATCCCATCAGGACATTTATCAACACAGACACCGCCTACGTTTTTCTGATCCAAAGAACATTGAGGCTTTGCCGGAACACAATCCCCATATCCTTCCACAGCCGAAACGGCACCAGACCCGCCCGATTTATATACATAACCAGGATGTGAAAGACAGTCGTCCTTATAATTCAACGCATCACATACTGTTCCTGTATGAACCGCAATAATTCTATGCGTCGCAGCATCAGCATGCATCACAACTTCACAAGATGACGAATTTGCAGACGGCTTCCAACCAACAAAACAAGAACGCGTGCCATTATTAAAATTAGAATAATAATTATCAGAAAAGGTATAGACATCATTCTGCTTTTCAGAACAAGACGTATAATAACTATAATAATCGACAACAGCAGAAGGACTATCCAAGACAACTACATATTGCCTATCACCAGTCTTAACACGCCCAGTATTTGTATAGCCACTCATACAAAGCTGATACTGAAGATTACTTTGAGCAGCCCCATAGGCTTCTGCTTGATCTGAAAATATTCCAGATGCAGGAGTAGCAATAGGAGCAGAACACTTAGGCGCGGCGAACACACTAGAACAAAAAACAAGAAAAAAAAGAAAAATAACACGACGCATCGCGGCTAGTCCCAAAAAATAATCATGCCCGCAATACACAACGCGAACAAAAATATAAAACCAAACACGATACGCCCCCTTCTCCCTGGGAAGGGGCATTATTCAAAACACCCCTTCCCCGCCCACCTCAACACAAACAAAAAAAAATAAATACGCCTTAAAATGCCTTTCTAATCCATTTGTAAACATGAAGAAGCACAGTAACACTGAGAACGGCAATACCAATTTGCCCCACAGGGCCTATTGCTGCCTTAATTGCCTCGATAATTGCACCTACATCAATTCCAGACCCGCCCGCATCAGCCGCAAAAACAGCAGGCGAAAATAACAGAGAAACAAGACCACCCCAAATAACCGACGGCCTAGCTACAGATAACACACGTTTTAACATATTCAACCTCAAAATAGTCTACGTAACACACGAAACACATACGCCACAGCCCATAACAACAAGATAGCAGCACCGATGGATTGCGCATCGGCAATACTCAACTCAGGGAACATCGACGGCTGAGGCACCCACACGACGGCAGCACATTTGCCGCTCACTGCATCTATGTCCACATCACGACATGCAGGAACAAGCAACACTGCCACCGCCATGTTCAACTCTCCTAAGCGACCTTAGAAGAAACAAGAGAAACGGATTCCTTACTAGCAAACTCCTTTAATGCAGAAGATAAAGAAATCAACTTAATACGTCTTAATACCAAGTTCCCATAATCATCTGTCCCATAAGAATCAGGATGGATTAAATAATCACCGGTGAAATATAATGGATCAGTCCCCAACTTCAAGTTAAATACAGTTTCATACGCCCCTCCCATCACCACAGAGGCACGCTGTTCCCGAAAAACCTGCGGCCCCATCTTAGTATTCACAGAACGCTCAATAAGAACAGTATCTTTCACTCTCACAATAGACATAAATCACCTAATCATTAAATAAAATAAAATAAACCCTCACTAACTCACACACACACGCCCACAGAACAATCCACTAACGTTTCTCGCAAATACGCAGGTAAATCCCCTCCCCTACAAATACGCCGAAAACGAGAAGGCAAACCCTCACGCTCCACACGATCAACAATAAAATCAGAAAACCCACACCCCAACGCTTGACGCAACACCCCTAACGCAGGCCCAACCTGACGACGCAGCCAGCGAACCAACGCCTCACCTGTCGCCTCCACATGCTTCACCACCGTCCGAATACGACTCACAGGAGAAACAACAACAGAAGAAAATAACTGGCACAAATAATCATAAGAGCCACGCAAATAACGCATAGGTTCTTCTAATAAATCAAAAGGAATCACAGCATGCTTTGCATATAAACGCACCTCATAACGCACCCAGGGAGATTCAGCTACACCAAGCTGCTTGCCTTTCTCATAAATACACAATTGCTTATGCCCACGTTGCCCCACATACAACGTACACCCAGACCCGCCCCCATGATCATCTAGAAAACGCGTACGCGGAGGAGTCCCACCAGAAGAAAACAACAAACAACCACCGGCAGGAGCTAAATGCTCACGCGCAAGGGCCTCATGATGCCGAACCGTCCCTAATATACCGTCATAGTCATCATAAGCCACATCACAACGAGTAATCCGCGCATCCAAAGAAGCCAATGAACGTTTCACCTTTGACCAATCATGAATATAACGGCAAGCCGAACCCGTCAAACTAATACAATACGAATCCGCATTGCCATCCCAACCAATCTTGCCAACCAGATCCCCATTAGAATCTATAATAGAAGCACTTGAATTATAAAAATGCCAACGCACAGAGGTATGAGAACCCACGATGACATCATCAACGCTCAAACCAAATAACAAGTAAAGAAGAAAACGAGGCTCATCAAAATAACCCGCCTCTGCCAAACGGGCATAACTAAAAACAACCGTCAAATAATCGATAGAAACAGGATAAGACCCAACAACACCCTTTTGGCCCGTATTACTGTTCGGGCCAACCCCCTTTTCACCGGACGGAGCAGGAAACACATAAGACGGCTCTACACGATCGCGACGCGTCTCATATAAGCGAGCAGCCTTCTCAACATCAGCACGACGCTCACGCTCCGAAAAATTAACATAAACCGCAGAATCAGAAGAAGAAGAGCGACGAGACACTAAATACCTCCACATAAAAATTAAGAACGATTAAAGGCCAAAGAATCACGACGCCCCCATAATCCCCAACAGAGAAGATGACAGGTTCTAAAAACACAATTGCAGAGAGAAAAAGCAAAAGTGTAAAGACACAATGAAGCAACAGGTGAAGACAAAGAATGAGACACAGAATGCAAAAAATAATCCTGAAAACCAGAAGTTGGCTGAACAAGAACTAATAAAACCAAACAAACACACGCCAACATCAACAAAAAACACGAAAAGAGAAAATTAATAAAAAGCGTAGCAAACGGAAAATAAAAAAAAGACCGAATCAAAGCATATTTTGAATAGACACTCTGAATAAAATGCACCATCAAAAATTCACCAAAAAAACTATATTTGATTATGAATGCTTTGAATAACGTAATAAACAAAAAAAGCGAACGATATGGGAATTAATACCCATCCAAAGGCAGAAGACAAGCACCAAACAATTAGATAAATGAAAAAGCATGCAAAAACCCCAGCAATAATAGAAACAAGTATAGAAATAGCCACCCTAACCAAAAAGAGACATTCAAAACTCAGCTTCTCGCAATTCCATAAATCAATCATACTAATGATTGCCTCAATAAATAACACTCATCTAATTGATCTAATGCCGCAGCACGCACAGACATCCAAAAATCAAACTGCTGAGACAAACTATCTGGCCAAAGTTCCAACTGATGAACGTACATCTCAGCAATATTTAATGCCATACGTGCACCCCGCTCAGTGTCAGTAATCCGCATAAGAAAGAGAAGATAAACGGTGTTTCAATTCTTCAAGCTCAGAAACAATATCCATTGTATTGATATACATTAAATGAATCTTATCGAATATAAACTCATTTGAAACCTTAGAAGTAATACGATACATGCGCACTAAAACACCTTGAATAATCTCAACATTAGATTCAATAGTAGAAAAAGATGTATTCATAAGAGAAATATACTGCTGAGCAGAAAGAGGATTATTATCAAAACCTGATAGCCCAGACATATCACACATCCTTAGACACAAGAGATATATCTATAGATGGTATTTTATTAACAAGAAACTCCAAATCATCACGAGCATCTAGAAAACCAACAACAATATCAAGCCATTTGAACAACACTTCCTTATGAGTGTCAAATCCTGAAAAATCTAAAAGGTGAAAGTTATCTAAAGCTGAGTTCAAGTCATCCATTACTTCCTTAATACCAGCAAGTAAAGGACCGACTCTAGGGGACAGATCACAAGAATCAGCCTGATCAGTCACCGGAACACCAGAAGGCGCAGATATTTCGCTTTGATCACCCAAAGACTTAAAAGACATCCCTTCAGCTGGGTAATGCTCAACAATTTTCAACATTTCAACACTCCTACCGTGCCCTACCCTGTCTAGAACACCTCCCCATCCAGGGTAGGATGAATGGGAAGGTGATATCACCCTATAGGTGATATCAGATAACGTAAACTAGGAGGTGATGATTGTCAACAGGCAGGTGATATGAGTACACTAAATAAATTGCTTGACAAAGCAAAAGAATCATGCTCAAGAAAAAGCGACGCAGCCATAGCAGAAGCACTAAAAGTATCGGGACAAACAATAATGCAATGGCGAAAAGATGAGCGAAGAATTACAGATGAACACCTAATGGCAGCGATAAAACTAGCGAAAGAAGACCCATCAATAGCAGTACTAATACGCGAAGAAACGGCAAGAACAGAAGAGGAAAAAAAAGCATGGAAAACACTATACAAACGACTAACAGCCACTGCCGCGACACTATTAATAGGCGCAGGAATCACCTGCCCTAACCCATCTCAAGCACAGTCAATAAGTGAAAAATTCAGCAATGAAAATTCACATAATGCATATTATGTCCATCAGGTGGGCGCTTATAAAGCGCGATGTTTAGCTTCACCAAAGAACGGGGTGTGATGACTGCAATCGTTTAAGCGTACTACTTGTAGTTGGTCAATATTCTTTCCTTCCAAGAGGTTCAGCGTAGTCGGTGCTTGATGGAAGCGCCATAAATGAGCCAATGGCAATCCCAGCACTCGACATAGGATCACTCGGTTGACTGCATCATGCGCAACGACTAATAAGATATCGTCAATCCCTAATCCAACAGCGGCGGTTGTTAAACCACGCCAGCTGCGTTCTAGGACTTGGTGCAGTGATTCACCGTTAGGCATGATGACTGTCTCAGGTGCTTTACGCCAAGCGTGCAGCCGTGTGGGATCCATTGCATGAATCTCAGTATCTAAAAGGCCCTCCCAGTCACCGTGGGCAATTTCTTTCAGATCCGGCTCAATCAATAACTGTGCTATGCGGCTTTCACCCAAGGCCAGTTGTGCAGTGTATTGGGCCCGTAGTAAGGGGGACGCCACGGCACGAGCAATGACTACATCCCGTAGGCGCTCACCAAGGGCACGCGCCTGAGCCTCACCAACAGAAGAAAGAGGAATATCAATTTGGCCTTGATAGCGACCTTCAGCATTCCAAAGTGTCTCTCCATGCCGAGCAAGCAAAATACGCATGCTATAAAAAGTCTCTTAATGATGGGAAAGCCGCCATCACCGCAATGACGGCGGCTGAAAGAATATCTGCTGTATTTTGCAGCAGTTTAACGATACAAATTCAATTCCTTTAGTAGGCGTGGTGCTGGTGCAACTTCAGTCATGATCCACTGTACATAACGACTATCAACTGCAATTGTTCGAGTCATCACAGGATCAAATACCCAATTACTACTGACAGACTCCCAATTACCGTCAAATGCTAAACCCACCAATTTTCCGTGGGCATCTAAGACTGGCGATCCGGAGTTGCCGCCAGTAATGTCCAAGTCAGATAGAAAATTCACAGGGACAGTGCCAATACGCTGATCAGCTAAATTAGCGTAGCTCTTTGCCTTTATCGCATCAATCAGTGACTTCGGTGAATCGAACGGCTCGACACCTGTATTCTTTGCCATGACACCCTGCAGTGTCGTAAACGGTGTGTACTGGACGCCATCTTTGGGTGAATAGCCTTTCACGTGGCCGAAGGTAATACGTAATGATGAGTTGGCGTCTGGGTAAACAAATTTGCCATGACTCTTGTTGTAGTCAGCTAAGGCTTGCAAGTAGATCGGACGCGCTTTAAGTAGTTCTCCAGTACGGATTTTATTCTGACGTTCAATCTCCAGTAATGCTGGCATGATGGCCACCGCATAACGGATCGCTGGATCTTGACTGCTTTCGAAGGCTGCACGGTCGGCATTAAACCACTTCAGCCTTTCCTCAGAACTGCTTAATTTGGTGTCATCCAAGCGCTTGAGGGTTGCTGGGATGCCATCTCCCAACCAAACATCAATTGCAGCCACACGCTGTTTGACAGGAAGCTTGTTGTATTCGGTGAGCCAGTATTGCTGCATCTGGCGATCCATTTCCGGTAAGTAACGTCGCTCCATCTGCTTTAAGTTGCCTTCAATGGTTGGCAGATCGCGCTCCTGATATCCCGCTTCACGTTGGGCATCAGATTTTGTGCGCTCGATTGCCAAGCGATATAGGTTCACCGCTACACCAATGACACCACTTCCGTTGAACTGACCCAATACAAAATCACGATCCTGATTTGCTTTGTATTGTTCTGTCAGATCAACCAATGTTTGATGCGCAGCCAATGCTTCGTGTCCACGTATGCCCTGCTGTTTCAACCAAGCTAATACTGCTGTTTCTTCACTCTGTTTCTGACCTATAGCATTAATGCGTCGGAAGCCATCCAATTGACCATCAAAGTTTTTCGATGTGTTATTCAATCCAGCTAAAGTGCTCGCATATTTCACTTGAATTTCTGGATTCTGTTTGCCAGCCGCCTCGATCAAAGCAATGAGATTCTTGAAATGCTGGCCAATCACCGGATAAGTCCACTGAGCAGTATTCTCAAATTCGGCCACCAAAGCATAACGATTGGTACGTCCTGGGTAACCAGCGACCATCACGAAGTCACCATCACCTAATGGTTGATCGCTAAATTTCAGCCAGTGTTTGGGACGGTAGCGTATGTTCTCTTTAGAGAAGCTCGCTGGTTTACCGTCTTTACCGACGTAGGCACGGTAGAAAGAAAAGTCACCGGTATGACGCGGCCACATCCAGTTATCGACGTCGCCCCCGAACTTACCCACACTCCCCTGCGGTGCGTAAACCAAACGCACGTCTTTGATCTCCAGGTTCTTGAACACTCTGTAGGTATTTCCACCAGCGAAACTGAAGAATTGGCAGCGATAACCCTGCTCTTCCTCGCATTTGGCGATTTCTTGTTTGCTGAATGTCTCCAATGCCGTCGTACGCTTGAAGGGGTCATTACCGGCAGCAGCCAGAGCAGCTTTAGCTTGAGCGGTGACATCGGTAATCTGCTCAAGCACGTAAATACGCGCATTCGGACCGGCACTGACTTCATCAGCCTGAGTCAACGCATTGAACCCTTCTTTGATTAAGTTCTTTTTAGGCGTGGAGTTCAACTGAATCGCACCATAAGCGCAATGATGGTTAGTGATCACAAGTCCTTCTGGTGAAACCAGACTCGCGGTGCAATTGCCGAGAGAGACCACTGCCCCCATGGGGTCACCTGTCAAATTGGACAATTGTTCTGGTGACAGTTGTAGGCCAGCCTGCTTTAGAGGGCCAGCAATTTCCGGAAGCTGTTGTGGAACCCACATGCCCTCGCCCGCATGAGTGGAGTCGATAGCTATCAATGTAGCTAAAACGAAAAGCGACAACAGGTTAAAACGCATCAGTAATCACTCCATGGCACACAGTAGGTATTGCAATAGTGTAACTCTGAGCGGAAGTCCATTGACTGCGAAGATATGAAAAAGTGGGCTGTTGGCTGAAAAAGATTCAACTGATTCAAGGGATTCGAGTTTGCTGAAACTACCGAGAAAAGCTTACTGAAGATAACATCTTCAACTATGTCGCTTAGAAGTATTTACTTTCATTCGACGTTTAATTTAGCCACACCTCATCCAGTTTTGTTCACTGTTATGTTCTAATTTACTTTGAAGCGGGGGTACCGTAGCCAAGCTGCGGTTGAGACACACCCTTCGAACCTGATCCGGTTTACACCGGCGTAGGAAAGCTTCGTGGACCGCGCCGCATGGCCACCCTGGCAGGCGTAAGGTGCCGCGCCGCCGCTTCGTCCCGTCACTCTCTGGACGAACCATCGTGAACATCACCACTGCCCTCCCCCTTCCCACCCACTTGCTGTCGGAGAAGGTGACTGCACCTTTACTTGGCGCACGCAAAATTTACGTTACCGGATCACGCCAAGATATACGTGTGCCAATGCGCGAAATCGCACTCACACCCAGCTCAGCTCGATACGGCGGAAACGAGAATCTATCACTGGTGCTCTATGACACTTCGGGAATTTACACTGATCCGCAAGCTACGATTGACTTAGCGTGTGGTCTACCTCGATTACGCACTGCTTGGATTGATGAGCGTGCCGATACCGTAGAAGCTAAGTTGCATTTCAAAGTACCTGAGTCGGTATCTGTCACCGCACCGCCTTTTCCTACACCGCCACAGCCACTGCGTGCACGTGACAATGTCGCGGTAACGCAACTGGAATATGCACGACGTGGTCTCGTCACTCCAGAAATGGAGTTTGTCGCTATCCGTGAGCAACAACGCCGTGAACAAACTGTCGAAAATCTTCGCGGCCAGCGCCATGCGGGTGATGCCTGGGGGGCTTTGGTTGGCACACCCATCACTCCTGAATTCGTACGTGATGAAATCGCGCGTGGCCGGGCCATTCTTCCTAATAACATCAACCATCCTGAAAGCGAGCCAATGATTATTGGCCGCAACTTTTTGACAAAAATCAATGCCAATATTGGAACATCAGCCCTGTCTTCCAGTATTGCCGAAGAAGTGGAGAAGCTGGTTTGGGCGATCCGCTGGGGCGCAGACACAATCATGGACCTCTCTACTGGCCGTGACATCCATGCTACTAGAGAATGGATTCTGCGTAATTCACCTGTTCCTGTGGGGACGGTGCCAATTTATCAAGCGTTGGAGAAAGTCGATGGACATGTTGATGCTCTGAGTTGGGACGTGTTTCGTGACACTTTGATCGAACAGGCCGAACAAGGTGTGGACTATGTCACCGTGCATGCAGGAGTCCTTCGAGACTTTATCCCACTGACTGCTTCACGTTTAACAGGAATCGTCTCGCGTGGCGGTTCCATCATGGCTAGATGGTGTCAGGCACACCGCAGCGAAAACTTCCTATACACGCATTTCGAGGAACTCTGTGAAATCATGCGTGCCTACGACGTGGCATTCTCTCTGGGTGATGGATTGCGCCCAGGCTGCATCGCTGATGCGAATGATGCAGCTCAATTTGCTGAATTGGAGATTCTTGGCAAGTTGACCCACATCGCCTGGAATCACCAAGTACAGGTGATGGTAGAAGGTCCTGGACACGTCCCAATGCAGCTAATCAAGGCCAATATGGATAAGCAATTAGCCGCCTGTGGTGAGGCACCTTTCTACACGCTAGGTCCATTAACTACAGATATCGCCCCAGGTTACGACCACATTACTAGTGCAATTGGCGCGGCAATGATCGGCTGGTATGGGACAGCGATGCTATGTTACGTGACTCCCAAGGAGCACCTTGGCCTGCCTAATTTGCAAGATGTCCATGATGGCATCATCGCCTACAAAATTGCGGCACATGCGGCTGATCTTGCCAAAGGGCATCCAGCGGCACAGGCACGTGACGATGCACTCTCTAAAGCACGCTTTGAATTCCGCTGGCAAGATCAATTCCATCTCAGCTTGGATCCAGAAAAAGCACTGGCACTGCATGATGAGAGCCTCCCTAAAGAAGCGCATAAACGAGCAGCATTCTGTTCGATGTGCGGACCGCAATTTTGTTCAATGAAAATCTCTCAAGAGGTCCGTGACGCTTCCTCCAGCGAATTGTCAGATGCAAATACGGATATCAATACCAGCGACGGCATCTAGCATTCACTGTGTCTTTGGCATCGGAACGAATGATCTTTTCCGGTGTCAATCACTTTATGTTCTAGATTGACTCTCATTGATGTTCATTACACTAAAATTTCTACCCTTTCCTACCCTAATTTTTCTCGAAGAACGCACACCATGTCTCCCGCCTTCGGTACCGAAACGGTGATCCATGTCCATCACTGGACCGATGCCTACTTCAGTTTCATTACTACCCGTGACACTGGATTTCGCTTCGAAAACGGCCAATTTGTAATGATTGGTTTGGAAACAGAAACAAGACCGCTTTTACGCGCTTACTCCATTGCAAGTGCCAACTGGGAGGAGCAACTGGAATTTTTAAGCATTAAGGTAAAAAACGGCCTGCTGACCTCACGGCTACAACACATCAAACCTGGAGACAAAATTCTGGTTGGTAAAAAACCCACCGGCACACTATTGATTCACGATTTACATCCGGGACGCCATCTGTATTTACTGGGGACTGGTACTGGGCTTGCACCCTGGCTCTCAATCATCAAGGACCCAGAAACCTATGAGCGATTTGACAAAGTCATCCTGACTCATGGTGTGCGCTACAGTAAGGATCTTGCTTACCGTGACTACTTCGAAAAGGAACTACCGCAGCATGAATTGCTTGGCGAGACGATTAGCAAGAAGCTTCTCTATTACCCTGCGGTAACCCGTGAGGACTTCCCTAACCGTGGCCGCTTAACCCACCTGATTGAAAGTGGCGCGATGCAAAAGACGCTTGGTTTACCAATCATTGATCCGGCCAACGACCGTTTCATGCTATGTGGAAACCCGCAAATGCTGGCTGATCTACGCACCTTATTGAACGCACGTAGCTTCAATGCCTCAGTACGTATAGGTAGCCCCGGCGATTACGTATTTGAACGTGCTTTCGTTGATCAATGAGTATTCCCTCCCCCTTCCTCCCCTAAGGCACGAACGATATGCACCTCCAATTGCTCCGGTGACTTGATTGGCGAATAACGGGCAATGGGTTGCCCGTTGCGTCCGATCAGAAATTTAGTGAAGTTCCACTTAATCGCGGCCACACCGAACAAACCACGGCGGCGGTGCTTCAACCATTGCCAAAGTGGATGTGCATCTGCTCCATTGACTTTGATCTTCGCCGCCATTGGGAAATCCACCCCATAGGTCAGCGTGCAAAACTCAGCGATTTTGGCCTCATCCCCAGGTTCCTGCCCAGCGAATTGATCGCATGGAAAGCCAATAACAATCAAACCTGCATCGCGGTAACGTTGCCATAGCATCTCCAACCCAGCATATTGTGGAGTAAAGCCGCAACGCGATGCCACGTTGACCAATAACAGTACTTGTCCACGCCAATCTGCTAATGCTTGAGGCCGTCCGTCAAGACGTGTGAAAGTGAATGTGTAGATACTGCTCATAGGAAACCTATCTCACGATAGAAGTGACAGTTTGCTAGCAAAAGTATGGCTTACATGTGTGTGCATCCTGGTTGAGTTATTCTGAACTCTAACAACCGCCAAGCATGTTTAGTTCAGTGGATATATAAATAATCTCAGTACGTTGCAACAGCCTAAAACGACATCACCAATACAGATATCATGCCCTACTGATTGTTATTCATTTATGCGAGAAAGTCATAGAAAACGCAGGGTCAATATTGGAATTCATTCATCCATGTATTACTTATTTTCGTAAAAAATTTATCGTCAAGATGAGTTTGACATGAATCTCATCTTTGGTGATGCTCATGTTTTATTCATATAAATCAGTGACCATTCCTTTTCATCCTGAATATACGAGAGATCTTCAATGAGCGTCGACACTACCGTGAAAAACAGGGTGTATCCTGCGATACCACCAACACAGCTTCCAGAATTTGAAACTATTTTTGGCCATCCTAAGCCACTCTGGATGTTATTCATGGCCGAGTTCTGGGAAAGATTTGCGTTCTATGGCATCCGTTGGGCACTCACACTATACATTGTCACTCAATTCTTTGATGGAAATGCTATTGGCGAAGGGAATGCAAACAGTACATATGGTGCTTATTTAGCGTTGGTTTATGCCAGTGCGATCTTTGGCGGCTTTATAGCAGATCGAATTATTGGTTATCAACGTTCAATTATTATTGGTGCCGTTATCATGGCTTGTGGACTATTTCTGATCACAGTACCAAGTAGAACCATGTTTGAGATAGGCCTAGCGACTATCGTGATTGGTAATGGCCTTTTTAAACCCAATATTTCGTCGTTGGTTGGGCAATTATATGCTGAAGGTGATACACGTCGTGATCGTGGTTTTACCATTTTTTATATGGGCATCAATGCTGGTTCTCTTATCTCCCCACTAATAACGAGTTGGCTTGCAGGACAAGTATTCGGTACACCGATGCAACAAAACTACAAAGTGGTGTTCATCGCATCAGGAATAGGTATGTTTTTAAGCCTATTGTGGTTCTGGATAGGAAAGCGTCAATTAAAAGGGATCGGTTTATCACCAAAAGGTGGGGAAAGTATATTCCGGACGTTTTTAATCGTCTTTGGGGCACTATTGGCTATTCCACTAGCCTATCTATTATTAGCCAAATTAAACGCTACAACACTGGCATGGATTCTTGGCCTGCTTTTTGCTGTTTTGGCAACATTATTGATAGTAACCGCATTACGTAATGGGAAGATTCAAAGAGATCGTGTCATCGCAATGCTGATTATCTTTGTTTTTAATGTCATGTTCTGGATGTTTTTTGAACAAGCAGGAAGTTCTTTCAACTTTCTTGCAAAAAATATTGTGGATCGACAAATATTAAGCAATTGGGAGTTCCCTGTTGGATGGTTCCAGTCAGTGAATCCACTTGCCATTATTTTACTTGCTCCCATCATTGCGGTTATTTGGTCATTACTTGATAAATATAGAATAGAACCCTCGATTCCACGTAAGTTTAGTTTTGGTCTGATGTTTAATGGATTCGGATTCTTAATCCTAATGTATGCACTATCTAACCTTTTGAATGCATCTAACATGATTCCCTTCTGGTCACTCATCGCTGTCTACGTTATACAGACAGTAGGTGAATTATGCCTTTCTCCTATCGGTTTATCGATGGTGACCAAATTGGCACCGGTACGTTTGGTCGGTTTTGCAATGGGCGGGTGGTTCTTATCCACTGCAATAGGTAACAATCTTTCCGGTGTTTTCGCAAGTTTTGTGAGTGGTGAAGAAGGGATGACTGTCAGTTCAGCGTTGCGTGGCTATACCTTCGGTTTCTGGTCACTCATTGGTTCCGGAATACTGCTTTTTCTAATCTCTCCTCTGATTAATCGCTTGATGCATGGAGTTAAATAGTCGAATAAAACATGATTCGACGATCTTCGCTTTGATGAGCACTCGCACCTACAATTCTTCTGTAGGTGTGAGTACCGGCATCGTTACAAATCACAGGTAAAACGCGTAATGAAATGGTGTTGTGTTGTGGATACCTAAGATATTTTTTCACCAGGGGTATTTTATAGTAGGGACGGTAAGTCACTGACGATTTTTTGACCACGTCGCGATGCCAGACGATCCGCTTGCCGAGTGGGTTCTGGTAGACGATAGCCGGTAAGACAGCGCTGGGTCCATGTAAGCGCGCTATGAAGTGAAACTTTATGGCCTGGTGAAATAATCAGCGGTTTGCAGTGCATCTTGCTGCGCAATGCCCAGCCAACCTGGGTCCCATGTAATAGGATCGGAGTGTGCTCACCGAAGGCGGTACCTGGTTCGACAAAGTCGCCAACGAGGCGCTTTTTAGCTACGCCGATACAAGGTAGGTTGGTCACTAAGCCAAAATGCGCGGCGATCCCGAGCCGACGTGGATGCGCGATTCCATGTCCATCTACAAATACAAGTGCTGGAATTCGTGACAATTGGGTCAGAGCTTGCAGGAGTGCAGGCAACTCGCGAAAGCTGAGGAGTCCAGGCACATAGGGCATTGACGTTGGTACACGTACGACATGGGTTTCTAACAACCTTAAATCGCCTGCATTCATTAAAACAGCAGCAGCCCGTGTCGTGCGTCCTTCGTCCTCAAAGCCAACGTCAAAACCAGCCAGTAATGTTGGTTCAGACAATAGATTAGGCTCGTCCTTAAGCACAATGCGTTCGGCCATATCGCTTTGCAAGCGTCGCGCCTCGGTAATACTGCCATCCCAGGCTGCAAAGATAGAATCAATGGATGAAATCTTCATAAATACCATCATGCCTATATCAGATATTAAGAGCGTATACAGGCAATCTCGACCTGACGTTACAATCATGTTTTAGATACTTTCAATTCAGGAAAGCCGCATGACTCGTAAACTTGTATTGCTACGCCATGGACAGAGTCAATGGAACTCAATGAACCGTTTTACTGGCTGGGTGGATATAGGGCTGACCGAACAAGGTCATCAAGAAGCCACTATGGCTGGTCATCTGATGAAAAAAGAAGGACTAGAGTTTGATGTCGCTCATACTTCTTTACTTAAGCGGGCGATCCATACATTACAAGACGCACTTAAAGCATTGGACCAGGACTGGTTACCAATTTATAAAAGCTGGCGTCTCAATGAGCGTCACTACGGTGCTCTACAAGGCCTTGATAAAATAGATACCGCAGCTAAACATGGTGAAGAGCAAGTCAATATTTGGCGCCGCTCCTATGACATCCAGCCGCCACCGATTGATCTAGATGACCCAAGCCATCCAATGCGAGACCGCCGTTACGCCGCTTTGGACCGCAAAGTATTACCTGTGAGGGAATCGCTGAAAAATACACTCGAACGAGTATTACCGTACTGGAATGATGCCATCGCACCACAACTAAATGACAACAAGACGGTACTTATTAGCGCCCACGGCAACTCATTGCGTGCGTTGTACAAGTACCTTAATAAAGAAAGTGATGAGAAAATCCTAAATGTCAATATCCCTACTGGCATTCCACTTCTATTTGAACTGAGCGATACACTACAAGTAGTGAGTTACCGTTACCTTGGCGATCCAGATGCAGCACAACGCGCTGCCGAAATGGTAGCAAACCAAGGTAAGGCGAAGTAATACGCAGTTTTTCACGATCACAATAAATACAGGCGTACTACCGAAACGCTAGACTGCAATAAAAACTTTGACTAAGCAGTTGTGGTAGGTATCGGAGTATTTTGCAGTTTCCAAAAGGAGTAGTGAATCACCTCAGCGTCCCGGCTCGTCGTTCCATAACAACTTGTGTAATTGCAACTGGAAGCGTACTCCTAGACGGTCGGAAATAATCCAATCAGCGAGTAAAGTGGGTGCTATGTCTTGCTTGCTCGGAGAAAACCAGACCATACAACGTCGTTCTAATTCATGCTCAGCAACACAAGTACGTGCCCACTCATAGTCGACACGGCTGCATAGCACAAACTTGATTTGGTCGTTGGGGGTTAGTAACGTCAGATTGGGCCAGTGATTGCGATGTGCCTCTCCAGATCCAGGAGTTTTAATGTCGACTACACGCGATACCCGTGAATCAACTGCAGCAATATCGAGCGCACCTGAGGTTTCTAATGAAACCTCAAAGCCGGCATCACATAATTTTTCAAGTAATAGCAAACAACGTTTTTGAGCAAGTGGTTCACCCCCAGTGACACAAACGTGACGCACACCATAACTGCGCACCTCATTAACAATAGTGTCGATACTGCGCCACTCACCGCCGTGAAAGGCATAAGAAGTATCGCAGTATTGACAGCGCAGTGGACAACCCGTCAGGCGTACAAATACTGTTGGCCAACCAACGCTATTAGCTTCGCCTTGGAGGGATAAAAATATTTCGGAGATCTTTAACTGTGACCTGGTGGCATTCATTAATTGATTATTATGCCGCTCTGGTCATTCAAAGCGATGAAAAAAAGATACGATTATTCAGCGCATTGCCTGACTTAACTTCATTGATTGTAAGCGCTCTTGTGCTAGACGCGCCGCATCGGTACCTGGATATTGGGATAAAACCTGCTCTAAAGAATGCTGTGCAGCATCATTTTTCCCCTGATTAGCTTGGCATAAGGCCTCTTTAAGTAAGCTTCCTGATGCTTTATCGTGGGTTGGATAACGGCTAAGTAAAGTGCGAAACTGAGCTTCAGCAGAGACGAAATCATGCATGGCATAGTAACTCTCCCCAAGCCAGTAAAGAGCATTAGGGGTGTAAACTCCATTCGGGTAGAGCTGTAAGAAACTCATAAACAACTCGGCGGCATCAGCGTATTTACTGTTCTTTAAAGCGTCAAACGCAACATTGTAAGCAATGCGCTCTTCGTTACTGATGGTTAATGCACTCGCATCGCCATGTACGTTAGGCGATTGCTCGCTCATTGCTATAAGTTGATTAGAGTGAGATGGGGAAACTTGAGAAACCGGGTTAGCTGGAACCCTAGATGGCTCTCTGACTGAACCACTTTCAATAGGCTTCAAGCGACTGTCTAAATCCAGATACTGATCCTTGGATTGTTGCTTCAGCTGCTCATAGCCATGCTGCATCTCTTCAATGGAACCTTGCATCTGACGAATCTGCGAGCGCAAATCATTGATTTGGTTAATTAGATCGATATTAACTTGCGGGTCAGAAGCGCGCTGCTCTAGTGCCATGACACGGTCGGCCAAGCTGGACATCTGAGCAGAAGAGGGCGCGACGGTCCCGAGGGCCATCGCGACGACACAAAATGTAGATCCCCCCAAACGCATGGCTTACTTCGCTGTATAAACGATTTCAACGCGCCGGTTACGTGACCAGCAACTTTCTGTTGATTCAGTGCAAACCGGACGCTCTTCACCGTAACTAACAACGTTCAACTGCCCCGACGAAGCACCATTCGCCTGTAATGAATACAACACAGAGTTACCCCGCCGTTCACCTAGAGCTATATTATACTCACGCGAACCGCGCTCATCGGTATTGCCCTGTAATGTGATGTGTGCAGAGGGACGGTTGCGAAGATATTTTGCATGGCAACTAAGAACCGTCTGAAATTCTTTTTTCACATCATCTTTATCAAAGTCGAAATAGACGACACGTTGACGCAAGCAAGCATCGGTATCTAAGTCAGCAGCTGTGTAAAGCCCAGAAGAATCGGTTGGCGCCGTAGCGGTGGGTGGTGTGGGCGTAGAAACAGTTGGTGCCATAGGTTTGACAGGCACATGTGGTTGCTCCTTAACTTTTTTTGAACAAGCGACAAGCGCGCTGGTAGAAAGCAATGAGATTAGGAGAAAACGTGTGGAATTATTCATAAAGATACCTATGGTAGCTCCCAAGCCAATGAGTGGTTAACACATCAAAATATTAACATTATTTATTAATGTACGCTCCGGTAAGGCCCCCAAGCAGGCTCTCTTACATCACTATCAACCGATACTAGGCGCTGGCGCACACGCGCATCCGCAGAGACTGCATAAAGTACTCCACGGCCTCCTTCACGTGCTGCATAAAGGACCATACTTGCATTGGGAGCAAAGCTCGGAGATTCATCCAATGAACCAGTAGATAAAGTGTTCCAAACCGTAGATCCCGAACTTTGGTCCATCATTGCAATTCGGTATACGTTACCGCTCCCTTGTGCTACGACAATCTTCTTGTCGTCATAGGAGACGCTAGCACTAGCATTGTAGTTGCCTTGAAATGTAACACGTGTCGCTGCGCCTCCAACAGAGGCGACTTTATATATCTGTGGACGCCCACCGCGGTCAGAAGTGAAATAAATAAATTTCCCATCTGACGACCAAACCGGTTCAGTATCAATTCCGAAACTATTGGTCAACTGAATTAACTGTTTGCTAACCAAGTCCATGACGTAGATTTCAGGATTACCACTTCTTGACAGAGATAAAGCGATTCGATGGCCATCGGGAGCAAACGATGGTGCAGCATTGATACCCCGGAAGCTTGACACCAATTCACGGGAACCTGTAGCAATGTCTTGAATGTAGATTGAAGACCCCCCTTTCTCAAAACTAACGTACGCCAGTTTCTTACCATCAGAGCTCCAATCAGGTGATAACAGTGGTTCGGCTGAACGCACGATGGTTTGTGGATTGTAGCCGTCTGAGTCAGCAACCATCAGTGCGTACCGCATTGCTCCGTGTGAACCACTGGCAGTGACATAAGCAATGCGGGTAAAGAATGCACCGCGCAAACCGGTAATTTTTTCGTAGATTGCATCGGCCATTTGGTGTGCAACGTCACGCATCGCGCTAGCGCGTGCAGTCATCGCCAATCCAAGCATTCGTTTGCCGTTGCGAACATCGAATAGTTCATACTCGACACGGTAAGTCCCTTGCCTGGCATCAAGCACACGACCAACCACGATGTAGTCCTGTTTCAGTGCTTGCCAAGTCGGAAATCGAATCTCGCTTCCATGAGTAGGGCGCTCAGTAATTTGCCCTAGAGGCAACGTACGGAACTGACCTGAACGGTTCAAGTCAGCAGCAACAACACCCGAAACATCCGTAGCTGGAGCACCTGCACTGTCATGATAAGGCATAGGTAAAACTGCAATAGGAGTCGCTGCGGTGTTGCCGCCAACGATATCGATCGTCAACCCCTGTTGCTGCGTCAGAGCTGATAAGGGGAACAATAAACCGACCAACATGGCCAGCCAGCGTGGAAATTTCGTCATGTGTAGATCTATAACTTTAAGAAAAATAATGGATGAAAATTTAAACGGATGCCCCAGAACGAATATTTTAGCAATCGTTAACAACAAAAGCGTGAACGCAGCCATTGGAAATGATGACCAAGATGTGCAAACGCGACAAGTAGAGATCAAAGTCAGTCACTAGCTAAAGAATATCGTTACTACATATCTCAGTATCTTGTTTATAGGGAAGATTCAACTGCCTGGCCAGCATCCATCGTTTTGCAAGAATGAGAACAGAAGGCAAGCTCAATGCAGCGAGTTTGCCTGTATCGAAGTCGCACCCAGTAGAAATGCAAACATTGCTAGAGATTACGGATTTATTCAGTGGTCTTCAGGAATAAATTTGAAATACACATCACGCTCAAATACCGGTTCAAAACCACGATAAGGTAGCGGCTGTGCGCGCATCACCGCACTCTCAATCGAACGCCGTCCTGCATCATCGTACGGACAATCGGGTGCGACCTCAGCACTAAGTACACGCCCACCAGGTAACTGGGTAATGTGAATCATGCACTTCTGACCGAGAGGAACGGAGGGGGGGCGGCTCCACTGGCCACTCACTGCCTGCTGAATTGCTGCCTTGTACTTATCACGCAGCCCTTTATTGTCAACGTTTTTCCCAGATCCCTGCACCCCGTTTGTGTTGTTGACTGGAGAGGGAGAGGATTGCTGAGAACGTTCAGCAGCTAGCTGACGCAACTTTTGTTCGGCTAGATCGGCCTGTTTAGCGTCGCTTTGTATCTGTGTTTCCAATTGCTCACGACGTTTACGCAATTCAGTCAATTTTTTCAGGCGATCAATCTGAGCATGCTCCTCAACCTGCTTCCGCATGATTTCTTGTTGCTGGCGGGCCAAACGCAACTTCTGCTCGGCTTGTTGCTGACGTTTGCGTTCCTCAGTGAGATCGATCTGCTCCTGACGATGCTTGGCTTCCTGCTCCCGTTTAGCCATCTCTTGCGATTCAGCGAGTGCGCTAACTTGTTTCTGATCAACCTTGTCAGGTTGGATAATGCGCTCCTGTGCCTCAGTCTGAGGTGAGGTAAGCGCATTCTGCGGCTGCGACGCAAAAATTGGTTGTGGTGGAGTTGTATCTTGCAGTGGTAGTTGCATCGGCATAGGAGCTTGAACTTGCAAGTTACGCAACGCTTGACGTGCAATACGGGTATCGTTAATGGATACATCCAAACTTGCTTCGATACTTGAATCAGCATCAGAAGAAGACACCTTATGTTGCGGGGACCATAACCAAGAAAGCAAAAACACCCCCCAATAAAGGCATGTAGCAATAGGGCCATCAGCACGGGCAACACAACCCCTTCGCGGCGCCGTGAGCGGCCCAAGCGTGAGTCAGCGTGCATTGGCCTCTGCTTGAGTCAGTAGGCTGACTTTCTCAATCTTGGCATCCTTGATTGCATTCATTGCGGCAATCACGTCCTTATAAGCAACAGCCCCATCAGCGGCAACCACGACACGCACGTTCTTGTCTTGAGAGACGACTGAAGTCAATTTTTTACCCAACGCATCCACATTTATGTTTTCAGGCTTACTTTTGGGTAACTGCAAAGCGAGCTTTCCATCACTATTGACGATGACTACAATCGGATCCTGCTTATTCTCCAGTGCCTTGGCGTTTGCAACTGGTAAATCTACATTGATGCTCAATGTCAACAGCGGTGCGGTGACCATAAAAATGACCAGCAATACCAACATCACGTCGATATACGGCACAACGTTAATCTCAGATTTGAGCTTGCGGCGTTTACGGCGATACATGCTGAACACTACTATCAGGCTCCTGCGTCGTGTGCGATATGGTTATTCGTCGATACCAACCTGCCGTTGCAGGATAGCGCTGAATTCCTCGGCAAAAGTTTCATAACGCACAGAAAGACGCTCCAAACGAGTGGTAAAACGGTTGTAAGCCCACACCGCCGGAATCGCAACAAACAAACCAACTGCGGTGGCAAACAGCGCTTCGGAAATACCAGGGGCAACCGCAGCAATACCTGCTTGATCGCCACTACTGATCATGTCATGCATAGTGACCATGATCCCAAACACTGTACCGACCAAACCAACGTAAGGTGCAGTGGAACCGATATTTGCCAGCAACTCCAAGTTCCGTTCTAGCTGATCCATCTCGCGCATGAAGTTAGTGCGCATCACCCGCTGAGCACCTTCTATTTGGATGCGTGGATCGAGTCGACGACGCTCCCGCAAGCGCGTGAATTCCCGGAAGCCGCCTTCAAAGATGGCTTCCAATCCACTAACCATGTGTTTACGACTGTTCGTGGAAGCATAAAGCTTACTGAGGTCAGTCCCAGACCAAAAACGATTTTCAAACTGATCGGCCTCACGGTTGGCCTGCTTAAATACCCGTGCTTTGCGAAAAATAATCAACCAGCTAGTGAATGATCCAAGCAACAACAACAGCACAATAATTTTGACGGGAATACTGGCTTTAAGCATGAGATCGATATAGTTGATCCCCCCATGCGTTGTTCCCGCGAGTGCTTGAGTTGCTACCCCGGTGATGTCTTGCGGCAAAGCTTCCACCGTATCCTGTAAGGCCAGGAGCCATGTCATCATCCGTTGTTCCTCGGTAATTCAGATTATGAGAGTTCTAAAGACTTCAATCGATCATATAGCGCACTGTTGATCGCACGAGGACGGAAACGTTTAGCCGATAATGCTGCAAGCTGAACTTCCGCCTCAAGTAACAACTCCCCGTCACGCCGGATCGACTGTGCCAACAGTAAGCTAGCATGCTTACAATGGATCAACGCCACAGACACTTCCAGCGCATCGTCAAGATACGCAGGGCGGAGAAAATCCAGACGCATCGCACGCACAGCAAACACCAAATCGTACTCTTGACGCATACGCTCTTGTCCATATCCCATCGTTCGCATCCATTCAGTCCGTGCCCGTTCGATGAAAGCCACGTAGCGAGCATGATAAACAACACCGTCAGCACCTGTATCTTCCCAGTAGACACGGGTCATCCAACTGAACTGTGGAGTAACAGTGCTACTCATAGTGGAGTTCTCATGGTTCAAAACAAATCTTCTGGATCAGTGAAAGCCGAAACTCGCTCACGAGGCTGCAGAGCGAGATGCTGGTAGGCCTTATCTGTGGCCATACGTCCACGTGCAGTACGTACCAAGAAACCTTGTTGAATTAGGTAAGGCTCAACGACATCCTCAAGGGTACCACGCTCCTCCGACAACGAGGCAGCGAGTGACTCGATTCCGACAGGACCGCCGTCGAAATACTCAACGATGGTGTGAAGCAAGCGTCGGTCTAGTTCATCAAAGCCTCCTTGATCAACCTTGAGCATCTGCATCGCTGCTTGCGCCACCTCAATTGTAATCTGCCCATCCGCCTTAACCTCGGCATAATCGCGTACCCGCCGCAACAAACGATTAGCAATGCGAGGCGTACCGCGTGCACGTTGCGCAATCTCAGCTGCACCCTCCGTAGTACAGTCGATATTGAGAATGCCTGCCGAGCGTCTTACGATCCTAGCAAGATCCTCAGGACTATAGAACTCCAAACGCTGGACGATACCAAAACGGTCGCGCAGCGGCGCAGTCAGCAAACCTGTACGAGTAGTAGCACCTATGAGAGTGAAAGGTGGCAAGTCGATCTTTATCGACCGCGCAGCCGGCCCCTCGCCAATCATAATATCGATCTGGAAGTCCTCCATTGCTGGATATAACACCTCCTCAACCACTGGTGATAGCCGATGAATCTCATCAATAAACAGCACATCGTAAGGCTGTAGATTGGTAAGCAGTGCGGCCAGATCTCCTGCTTTCTCGATCACTGGACCAGAAGTCACACGTAGCTTGACCCCGAGTTCGTAAGCAATGACATGGCTCAAGGTGGTCTTGCCCAATCCAGGTGGACCAAAAATGAGTACGTGATCCAATGCCTCAGCACGCGCCTTAGTGGCTTGGATGTAGATATCCATCTGCTCACGTACAGGTTGTTGACCGAGATAATCAGCCAAACGCTTGGGACGAATACTGACCTCAATCGCTTCATCCTCACGGGTGGCTGCGCTGTCGATGATGCGATCCATAAATAAAGTAAGGAAAGGTAGGAGAGTACGGAATCGGAAATGCTAGAGAATAAACATTACTCAGATTTCCACTTGCGTACCAAGTTCAACCAAACGGTTTCCTGGGATTCTGAAAAATGCGTTCGCTGGTGCCGCATTACGGTGCATCAATACGAATAGCTTGTCGCGCCAGATCGGCATGCCTCGATTAGCACTAGGAATAACGGTTTCGCGGCTGACGAAAAACGTCGTATGCATCGGATCAAAGTCAATTCCTGCATGATCCTTTGAACACATTAGCGCTGATGGCACATCCGGTGTTTCCATAAAACCAAAGCGTATATGGACGCGATAAAACCCGTTGCTGATCGGCTCGATCTTCAAGCGCTCACTGTTGGCAGCGTAAGGTATCTTCAACGTTTTAACAGTCAAGAACACATTGCGCTCATGCAATACCTTGTTGTGCTTAAGGTTATGCATCAACGCATGGGGTACCACCGTTGAATCAGCAGTCAAGAATACTGCAGTACCAGGCACCTTTACTGGCGGAGCAAGCATCAATCCAGGCAGAAAGTTGTCCAGATTGATCCCATCTTTGCGCATCTCCTCGTGAAGCAACTTACGACCACGCAACCAAGTGCGCATAAAGGTGAATATCACCACACCAAGCAATAATGGAAACCATGCACCGTCCATGAACTTGATAATGTTAGCGTAGAAGAACGCACCATCTACTGCGATGAACACAATAGCAATCATCAACAGCATCAGACGCGGCACGCGAGGATTAGCGCGGGCATAGATAATCATTAAAACGGTAGTAATCATCATTGTTCCAGTGACTGCAACACCGTAGGCACTCGCCATTGAGGTCGAGTCGCCAAAACCGATCACTGTTAAGATGACCAGCATCAGAAGAGTCCAATTGACCGTTGGTACGTAGATTTGTCCAATTGTGGACTGTGAAGTATGACGAACATTCATGCGCGGGATATAGCCAAGTTGCATCGCTTGACTGGAAAGCGAGTAGGACCCTGTAATCAATGCTTGCGAAGCAATCACGGCAGCAGCGGTAGCAAGCGCAATCATCGGATACAGCCCCCAATCTGGTATCGACTGATAAAAAGGATTACCGATCGCCGTGGGATTGCTTAGTACCAATGCACCTTGCCCAAGATAATTCAGAGCCAGCATCGGCAGCACAACATACATCCAAGCATGGCGGATTGCTTTAGCTCCAAAATGGCCCATATCCGCATAAAGTGCCTCACCCCCAGTCACTGCAAGAACAACAGCGCCAAGCACAAACATTGAATGCCAACCGTGTTCTAAGAAGAAATGCAGTCCCCACCAGGGATTAATCGCATATAGTACCTCTGGGGCCTGAATGATGTTGTATACGCCAACCACACCAATGGCAATGAACCAAAGAAAAGTAATCGGCCCAAAGGTTTTACCGACACGTTCAGTACCGAAGCGCTGACAAAGGAAAAGTAAGATCAATACTGCCAGAGTAATCGGCACTACGAACGCTTTCATATGAGGCTCAGCCACTTCCAAACCTTCAACTGCTGACAACACCGAGATCGCCGGAGTAATGATCCCATCGCCAAAAAACAATGAAGTACCAAAGATGCCCAAAATACCCACAATGTAGATCGAACGGCTACCAAATGGCATCGTACGCTGAGTCAGTGCAGTCAACGCCATGATGCCCCCCTCACCGTCATTATCGACGCGCATAATGACAGTCACATACTTAATTGTTACCACTAACATCATTGCCCAAAAGATTAACGACAGAATACCCAAAACCGTGTCATGGTTTGGAGCCAAGCCATAGTTGGGTGAAAACGCCTCCTTCAACGTATATAGCGGACTAGTACCGATATCACCAAATACGACACCGATTGCTGAAAGTATGATGGTACTATTGCTATTAGAGGTGATTGCTGCGCAATCACCTGAATGAGAAGAGGTAGACATGGCTAATAAGTAAAGTTAATCATTAATAACGTGAATGTAGAAAATAAACCAAGATCAACGTAATACGGTTTGAAGCGCTTTTTTGATGACAATAGCAACATCATCGCTCTCAGTACCGGCATCACGTGCCATACGTGCAGCCTCAGCTGGCTTATAACCGAGTTGCTGCAAAGCCAAGGCAGCTTCAGATACCGTATCAAGATTGAGCTTGCCTGAGGTGGAAATACCATTGTTGAAGTCTGCAGCACGGTCTCTCAACTCCACCAGCATACGTTCAGCGGTTTTCTTCCCAACTCCTGGGATAACCGTTAATGCATTAGCGTCACCAGCCTGGATTAACCCCGCAAATGTATCCACGCTGACGCTGGATAGAATCGCCAAAGCGATCTTGGTACCGATACCACTCACCCGCTGCAGGTGGCGGAATAGCCGCCGCTCACTTTCGCTCAGAAAACCGTACAACGCGGCACTATCATCCTTCTGCGTATAGTGAGTAAACAAATTCACCTCGTAACCGACGTCTGGCAATTCGCAAAAAGTGCTCATCGGCACCTCTAGTTCGTAGCCAACTCCACACACATCAACCACGAGCCACGGTGGCGTTTTGCTAGTCAAAACCCCTCGCAAGCGACCAATCATACGTGATGCTCTTTACAAAAAGCCGTATGCTCATCACAGGTCGCCGCTCTAATGAGGAGACCCCAAACCACCCACAGGCCTTTAATCATTTCCGGCTCCACGCCTGCTTCGTACTGACGCCTAAGCGCTGAGCAGTAGCACTCACATGAGCATGCGTAATAGCGACCGCCAATGCATCTGCTGCATCAGACTGTAACCTACCTTGCAGATTCAGCATGACACCAACCATATGCTGGATCTGTTGCTTGTCGGCACCACCGCGACCAACCACAGCCAGTTTGATTTGCCTAGCAGCGTACTCATGCACAGGTAAATCACGTAGCACTACCGCACTGATTGCCACACCGCGCGCCTGACCAAGCTTAAGTGCTGAATCAGCATTTTTAGACATAAACACCTTCTCAATGGCCACTTCCTTTGGGCTGTACTCCTCAATCACTGCGCTCAGACCCAACAACAACTGCTTCAGTCGCCCCGCAAAACTACTCTGACCTAGTAGTACCAATGGTGCATGGTAGACATGGTGACTACATCCATACTCATCGACATCAATGACACCAACTCCAGTGCGCTGTGATCCAGGATCAATACCGAGGATACGCGTCATCTGATAAGCGATACGAGAACACATTAAGACAAAGTGATCAATGATGGAAGAACAGTTAAGACAAAGATGGAGCGTATCCATAGCAATCAACATTGCGATGGATCTTGTAAGTATTCATCTCAACGCTTGCCCAACGTCACTTGATCAACGTTGGAATACACGTCCTGAACATCATCCAAGTCTTCCAGTATATCCAGGAGCTTACGTACCTGTATTGCAGTATCCCCATCCACCACAATGTCACTATCGGCACGGAAAGTAATCTCAGCATGATACGGCATCAAACCTAACGCAGCCATCTCTTCCTTAACACGTGAGAAAGCTTCTGGAGTAGTTATGACCTCAATCTCATCATCTTCTATGTAGACCATTACATCTTCAGCACCAGCATCAATTGCTGCCTCTGTGATACGCTCTTCATCAGCAATGGCATGAGCGTAGCTGAGTACCCCCAAACGCTTGAACATGAAGGCAACCGAACCTTCAGTCCCCATATTACCTCCACATTTGGAGAAAGCATGGCGCACATCAGACACAGTACGCAGCCGATTGTCAGTCAGACAGTCAACAATGACTGCAACTCCCCCTGGAGCATAGCCCTCGTAACGTACTTCCTCGTATTGAACGCCCTCCATCTCACCAATAGCCTTCTTTATTGCGCGTTCAATAACATCCTTGGACATATTCGACGCCAATGCCTTGTCTATCACCACACGCAAACTTGGATTGTTAGAGGGATCACCACCACCAGCACGAGCAGCGACACCAATTTGACGAATGATCTTAGTGAAAATCTTGCCGCGTTTGCTGTCAGAAGCATTTTTACGAGCTTCAATTGAGGGGCCTCGACCCATGGCCTTCAGGAGTGCGTTGATAATGGAAACGTAATTATAGCTGCCCAAGTATCTATGCGGTGTAAGAACTGCTCAGGCCACCTCCGCATCCTTCAAAGAACTCGTCATCGTTACGCTTCTTTTCCTTTCTATGTCACTTTTATAGTTCCTGGACTATCAATCGAAGTCGCTTCCAAAGTCACTTTAAAAGTATTGCGAATCTGATCAGTAGAAGGAATCGCACTTACATCCCATCGAATTAACCGTAATCCCGCATTTTCAATAGCTTTACTTTTATCAAAATCAGCCTTCTTGCGTGACTCTCTCAAATGTGTAGCATCATCCAATTCAATAACAGCTATAACGGAAGAATCCTTAGCGCACACAACAAAGTCTGCGCTCTTTTGATTAATACGATTGAACCAATGCCGTTGATGTCCTCTGCGGACACCGAGAAACCTAGATAATTGAACCTGACATAACACGATACGATCTGGCAATGCTTCGATTAAACGCCAATATAAAACTTGCTCAGGATCACTCATTACACGTTTAGGATAAAAAGGCCATTCAGAAGATTCGGAAGATAAAGATTCTTTCTTTGAAGACCCTGATGATTTTTTATTAAAAACAACAAAAAAGAATATTAATAATATAAAAAATAATAGAATTAAGATTATCACATACGCTCCAATCAATAATATAAAAAGGTTTCATATAACAATAATTTGACGCATCAAGCGTCAGGTTCAATATACCCTTCAGGCTTGGCGGCGCTGCGCTCAAATAAGAACTTATTGAGTTCCTCTTCAAGGAATGCCCTATGGCTTGGATTACGTGGAGATAACCTGTTTTCGTTGATAAGCATGGTTTGATGCGCCAACCAAGCAGCCCAGCCAACCTTGCCGATACAGGCAAAAATCTTTTGGCCCAGCTCACCAGGATAAGGCACGAAGTCCAAACCTTCGGTATCGCGTTTTTCGTATTCACAGAAGATGATGCGCTGCATAGGAGAATGTGTAGCAGTGACTGTTAATAAAAGCTCATAGCTCATTGAGCAATTTGCGGATTGGAGCGGGTAATCCAAACATGGGTAGACTCGTCCGTGTGACCCAACGTAAACCATCCGTGTTTTCCAATCCCCGATGTAAGGCAACTTTACGCATGTAACGTGGCTTCAGATAAACGCGGTAGTGACTGAAAGTATGCACGATTGGGTCCAGCACTTTGGCTAGGTCATAGTCTGCATTGGTATGCTGAGCGCACCAAATACGCAACTCCGCTTCAGTATCAGCCTGCGGCAAAGTCCAAAGTGCAGCCCAAATTCCATTCAAGGGACGCCGTTGCAATAGAATTGCGTCATCATCATTTTGTAACAGCAACACAACGGCTTCACGCTCTGGCAACACTTTACTGGGTTTGGGCGTTGGTAAGGTCTCAGTCAAACCCTCACGCCAGGCTACACAACCATCTTGCAATGGGCAGATTAAACATGCTGGCCGCAACCGGGTGCATACCGTAGCACCGAAATCCATCTGTGCTTGAGTGTAGTCGGCAAGACGTCCTGTTGGTGCTTGCAGCACATACGCTCCGGCTAGTTCCCAAAGCTCTTTTTCGATCATTGATTGACCTGACCAACCAACGATGCCATGCAAGCGTGACAGTACACGCTTGATGTTGCCATCCAAAATCGGAGCACGGTCGTTCCATGCTTGAGACAGAATTGCAGCCGCAGTACTGCGGCCAATACCGGGTAGTGCTTGCAAAGCATTCTGGTCATGTGGTAGGTCGCCACCATGCAGCTCAACACAGCGCTTGGCGGCGACATGTAGATGACGAGCGCGGGCGTAGTAACCTAAACCAGCCCAATGTGCCATGACAGCATCGGTATCTGCTGCTGCCAACTCGGGCAGCGTTGGAAAGCGTTCTAAAAAGCGTAGAAAGTACGGAATGACTACGGAAACCTGAGTTTGCTGCAACATGATTTCCGAGATCCATACCCGGTATGGCGTACGAGGGTGCTGCCAAGGTAGATGATGGCGTCCATATTGATCGAACCATGTCAGCAAGCGCTGGGCGTAGAGGGCAATCATGTAGGCTGGCCTGCGAGTGGGTAAGCTAAGTGAGTAGGGACTCTATGGCATTACCTGAAAATGTGCGGGCTTGCATGCGGGAAGACGTGTCCAGATATCTTAAGCATTTCCTAATGTTTTTGGCAGTAGCGCGTCTACGAATGCCTCAGGGTCAAAAAAATGCATATCTTCCAGCTGCTCGCCTATGCTGATGAAGTGGATTGGAATGCCAAATTCACGTGCCAACGTGAAGACTACCCCGCCCTTGGCAGTGCCATCAAGCTTGGTTACCACAATACCAGTGACGTTCACGGCAGCATGAAATTGGCGTAATTGCGAAAGCGCATTTTGCCCAGTAGTACCGTCAATCACCATCAGTACTTCATGTGGTGCGGTGCTATCAAGCTTACCGAGCACACGGCGGATTTTGCTCAACTCGTTCATTAAACCAATTTGGGTATGCAGGCGGCCTGCGGTATCGGCGATGAGCACCTCAATGCTACGCGCCTTGGCTGCTTGCAGCGCATCATAGACTACCGAAGCAGCATCTGCATTCGGTCCTTTTTGTGCGATCACCGTAATACTATTACGCTCGCCCCATGCCTGTAACTGCGCGACAGCGGCAGCACGGAAGGTATCACCGGCAGCCAACATCAAGCTGTAGCCATCCCTCTTGAACCACTTCGCCAACTTGCCGATTGTTGTAGTCTTACCAACACCATTGACACCTACAACAAGAAACACAAATGGAAGTGCATCGCGTTTGACGATCAGTGGTTTAGAAACAGGACGCAGTATCGTGATTAATTCATTACGTAATGCAGCTAACAGTGTTTGGATATCAGCGAATTCACGTGCTTTCATACGTTTACGCAAACCGTCAACTATTGCATTAGTCGTAGACACGCCTACATCAGCCGTAATCAACGCGGTTTCAATCTCATCAAGCAGATTTTCATCCAAACGCGGGTTATTCGAGAATAAAGCATTGATGTTCCGCGCGAAGAGACTGCCACGTAGGCGCTCACGCCAATTGGGTTTATCCACCGAAACTGTTGGGGTACTCGCCCCCGATGTGTCGTTGCAAGTGGAGATTACTAGCTCTGTAAAGGCACTACTCGTAGAGTGGGTCAGTAACGCAGGCTGATCTGCTGAAGATAGCAATGGCGTGGTGCTAGTTTGCCCTTGGTCTGGAGCCTCATCCAACGAAGGAGCTTTTGGAAAGGCAGCAGCCATCTCTTCAGCACTGTATTTGCTCCGCTCGTTGTCGCTGATGGCATTGGTGGGCTTCTTGCGGCGTAGAAAGCTTAACATTGAGCAGATGCATATGCGGACTTAAACAAGCCACCATGGTATCACTCACCGGAGGTCTGCACCTCGCGACAACAAATAAAGTCTTATAGATTTTTGATCAATATCAGAAAAAGGGTTGATCCATGATGATTTGTACATACTGATGGTTCGAGATAGCGATTACATAAAATCGGTTAAAAAATAAAATTTTCAAGTACGTAAATTGAAAATTAGTTTTGTGATTTTATTAATTATTTAGATGAATTTTGTTTCATGAATATGTGCCAACTAGACCGCAGTTTGAACCCATCAACGGATGCTAAGAAAAAGAGGCCAAACTACTTTTTGATAACAAAAAGACTATAAGATTCGTAAGATTCGTTTAGTCGTAATCAGAAAAGGTTAAGGATGGATACTTAACTAAACCCTTATTATGGAATTCTCAATACTAGACAGAGTCTAGCCTCAACAACCCGTACCACAATAAACCTATAATTTCATAGTCTTTTTAACAGAGACAACTAAATCGCTTAAAAAGCTCTATCGAGTAATCTATTAAAATTCAACATCATTACTCCCTAGGAATTAATATCATGCGCTTTGCCATTAATCTGATCGTAAGCATGCTGTGCGCACTACTCCTGGCCGGATGTGGGCCGGTGCGTCGTATTTCCGAACCCACTGTTAACATCCAACAGTTGAGCGTAGACAAGAAAGACATCTGGTCGATAGATCTACGCCTACAAAATTACAGCAATGTCCCCATGCACTTCCAACGTGCGATGCTGTCACTGGAAACGGGCAGCCAAGTGGCTGGTACTTTGGATGTAAAAATCAGCTTATTGATTGGTCCAGAAAGCGTGGATGTGACTAGCATTCAGCTGCAGCCAAGCGCTCTAGGGAAGATTGCCGTCGCTGATGCTCTAGCTGGTAACCATTCGCTTCCCTACAGGCTGAAGGGCAAGGTATGGGCAACATTGGAAGGCAGCAACAAGCCACGTGAGTTCGAGATTGATACGCGCAACATGCTCAACATGGCCCCCGGCCTGCCTGGTGTGCTTCGCTAAAGCTTTAGAAGGTTTGATAGCTGGAATAATGACAAGCTGAGTAAATCAAATCTATTGCGCACTTATTGATCATCTCTGTGATGATCCAAGCGACGCCGTTGGGCGTCTCAAGAATCTAAAATAAGCCCCTGCCCTGCTGACACCTCGCTAATCATGACATGAATGAAATTAAAAAAATCCGATAGCAAAAATGCCGTAAGAGATACATAAACTGCCACTAATCGAGTAGAAGCATAGTTCTCCTTATGCAGCCAGACATTCAGACTATACGCGCTGATCGACGCAGAGCTTAACTATAGTTACTGTGCTAAGTGTTTCTCCCCTATTGCAATCTCCCAGTAGTGCTTCAATGCGTTTCCTTTCACTAGATGCTTATGGCCGTGTACTCGACTGGATCAGTTGGCAAGACGCTGCTTGTTTGTACGTGCGCAATGCTGTGTCTTGGACTCTTGGGGATCCATGCCTGTCAATCCACGGTGGCATTTCGCGTTTGACTGGTAAACGCAGCGTGATCGCGTTGCATCCAATCATTGCTTCACGCGGTCACGCACGTACGTACGTACCGGTTCCAACCCCAGCACTGACCAACCAAGCCCTGTTCGCCCGTGATGACCATCTATGCCTGTATTGCGGTCAGCAATTCAGCAGGTTCCAGCTGACGCGCGACCACGTTATTCCGATTTCCAAAGGTGGCTTAGATACATGGGAAAACGTGGTCACCGCCTGCTTTCATTGTAATTCACTCAAAGCTAACCGTACCCCACAGCAAGCAGGTATGCGATTATTGGCAGTGCCATACCGCCCGAGCTGGATCGAACACCTGATCTTGTCTAACCGTAATATTCTGGCCGACCAAATGGCCTTTCTGAAGGCACAGTTACCCAAGCGTTCCAAGTTATCCCGCAACTAGCAAGGCCGCAGTAACCGGATGGTCGGGTCCGTTTTCATGCTGGAGTATTTCAGCTTGACAAAGAGATACCAGCATTCAGAAACAGCGATGGGATCCGGAACAGGAACAGGAACAGGAACAGGAACAGGAACATTGCAGCATTCAGTAAACGCGAATAAAAACCGACGACCTGATGCAGAACTTGAATGTTGTATTCGAGAACGTGGCCTAGGCTCATCCTCATGAACCGGAACCGGCTTCCGGAAGACTGAAGAATTCACGTGCGGCGACTGTACTACGAGCGGCGCAGGTAACCACATCTTCCCCACGGTTGCGCGCTAGTTCGGTAACGATATGAGGGAGAAACGCCGGCTCATTACGGCGATCCTTAGGCAACGGTCGTAATGTACGTGGAAGCAAATAAGGTGCATCCGTCTCGATCATCAAGCGTTTTTCTGGAATATGGCGCACCAATTCCCGCAGATGCATGCCACGGCGCTCATCGCATAGCCAGCCAGTAATACCAATGTACCAATCATGATCTAGGTAATCGAACAGCTCCTCATGCGTGCCAGTAAAGCAATGCACAACAACCGGGCCGAGACGACCCTCAAAGCCACGCATGATCGCCATAAAATCGTTATGCGCTTCACGTTGATGTAAAAACAACGGCTTCCCATTCTCACTAGCCAATTGCAATTGCCGCTCAAACGCGTGTTGTTGGGTCCGATACGGACAAAAATCTCGGAAGTAATCCAAACCGCACTCGCCAACTGCCACTACTTCCTTATGTGTATGCAGCATCCGTAATTCTGCGTCGCATTCATCGGTATATTCAGCAGCACAGTGCGGATGTACCCCCGCAGTGGCATATAGCAAGCCAGGATGACGCTGCGCTAATAGCAACGCAAGAGATGAATGTGTGCGATTGCTCCCGGTCACTACCATCTGCACTACACCTGCCTCATAGGCACGCTGTAACACTGCATCGCGATCGTAATCAAATGACTCGTGGGTAAGATTGGCGCCGATGTCGATCAATTGCATCTAACAAATAAAAACCTGAACACAGAGTCGCAGCATTGTACGGCATGCTTTAGGTGCTTTCTGCTATCCATAGTGAAGTAGGAGCGTGCTGTTCTAAGACACAGAAGATGAAGTTGATCAGCATTATCGAGAATGCTCGCACCACCAACCGTAAACAGAATGCACATTCGCGCTTCTCCTTATCGTCCTCGCCTGCCATCTGCAACACGAGCTTAGCAATTCCTTTGGCTTCTAACGAACAGCTTGGGTAGATCGACCACCCCATGAAGAAAATTAGTTTGGGTAGTTGAATTAACATGTCATACTGATGTACCGTTACACAATATCATTATGATCAATTTATTCTTTAACCATGATTAAAATACTAACAACTACTACAGATGTACCTCTAGATGGAAGTGATCTAAGAGAAAATGCCTTTTTAATCTATCGAAAACTGTTAAAAAATTTTGATAGCGATCAATTGATGCTTTTAGAGTCTTTGGGGATAAATTCGGTTGACTCTCGAGTTTCGATGGTAGGCATAAACCCGATAATTACTGTTAATGTAAAAAATAAGACGATATCAATACACAGCAATCCTAATCACTGTCCGTCTATCAACTCGTCGATAAAAAGATGGTATGGCAATTCCTAAAGGAATTTGAGAAAAACTTTTCTCAAGTACCGACGCATCAATGCGGAATTATGGCTTTCTCCTGCTTTTCTTATGAAACCATCCATTACATAGAAACAATTCCAGAAACTGAACTCAACGATCAAGATGACCATGATATAACTTTAATACTTTACCAATCACAATTAGTAATTGAACAAAACAAGGCTGAACTTATCACCTATTCTTTCCCTGGTGTTGAGGATTTTTACGTTGCGAATATTATTGATGCAATCACATGCATGACTGATGTTGAACAAGTACAAGATAAAAGTATTGATTTTGAAGTAATACAAGAAACAACACGTCATGACTACCTTGATAAAGTAAGAAAAGCATTACACCATGTTACTGTCGGAGATATTTACCAAGTACAAATAGGACAGAAGATCCAAGTAAAAGCAGAGACCACACCACTTGATGTCTATCGGCGATTACGGATATTAAATCCTTCACCCTAAATGTATTTATTTAGTATAAACGGTCAGACAGTCATTGGCGCCAGCCCTGAGTTATTTTTGCGCATCAGTACGGATGAAGAAATTCTCATGCGTCCGATTGCTGGCACATTAGGAAAAAGAGAGGGACGCACTCTTCATCATGCAACACAACATTTGCAAGCTGACAACAAGGAAGTTGCTGAGCACATGATATTAGTTGATTTATGTCGTAATGATATATATCGCGTCTGTACTCCAGAATCACTCAAAGTTTCAGGCGTATTGGAGATTGAAGAATACTCGCATGTATATCATATGGTTTCGACAACCAAAGCAATGTTAAAACAAGGACTCGACAAATACGATGTGATGATCGCATCGTTTCCAGCGGGAACCATGACTGGAGCACCGAAGGTTCGGGCCATGGAAATCATCTCAGAGCTTGAGGATAGCCAGCGCGGTAAATATGCCGGTGCGCTCGGCATCCTAGGCATTGGATCCAACTATATCAATACTGCACTTTGTATCCACTCTACTGTCTTAAAAAACCAAGTCTATACCTTGCGCGCATCTGCAGGGATTGTTTCCGACTCTCAAGAACAGTCTGAGTACTTAGAAACACTTCACAAAATGGGATCTATGTTTAAAGCAATTACTGGGGAAGAAATTTCATGCCATATCGAGTCATCGTCGTAGATGCTTATGACAGTTTTGTTCATATCTTGGTCTCATATTTTGAGCAGCTCGGTTGCAAAGTCACTGTATTGAGAAAAGATGATCCAGGATTGTTAGCACTTATTGACCCACTTTATAGCGACATAATCGTACTAGGACCAGGACCAGGACATCCATCACAATCAGGTTACGATATCATCCTAAATAAAAATTCAGGACGATTACCTGTGCTTGGAGTATGTTTGGGCCATCAAGCGATTGGCCTATATTATGGGTGCATTATAGAATATGCTAAAAATCTGATGCACGGCAAAACAAGTCTGATCAAACACGATGGTCAAGGTTGTTATGTCTCCTTAAATAGTAGAACGTTGAAAGTCATGCGTTATCACTCAATCATTGTCGCAAACAAAGATATTCCAAGTCATATGGCCGTGACGTCTTACTCAATAGACGATAATTACATTATGGGGTTACGACATCAGAGTTTGCCAATCGAATCAGTACAATTTCATCCGGAAAGCATTGCTACCGAATGTGGCTTGGATTTGATAAAGAACTTTATTACTACTTATACTTTTAATAAGAAAGGATGCAAATATGAAGAACTACACTAATCGTGAAAAATTGAACGCATTTCAAAAGCGTTATGACCCTATTACTACAGCTTATCGTGACCTAACGCTGACAGAAAAAACTCTTCAAAAGTGGAAAGAAGAACAACTCAAAATTGTTATTGCACATGTAAAAGAAAACTCTCCTTTTTATCGTGATCATTTACGTGATATAGAACCATCAAAGCTCACATTGAATATATTACATAAATTACCATTCACAACTAAGAATCATCTACGTGAACAGATGCAGCAGATTCTTTCCGGCTCTCTGAATGATGGCCTATACTACTACGAAACTACAGGAACTACGGGCGTAGCGACACCTTGTCCACGTGATCAAAAAGAAAGCTATGCAAGTAATCTCCAACTATAATATGCCTATGAAGATATACTTAAAGAGATTTTCCCTACCGATCATAAACCAATTCTAGGTATTCTCGGCCCAACTGAAATCCATTCATTCAGCGATACATTGGGTTCTATCGCTTTAAACATTGGCATCTGTCACGCTAAGATCTGGCCAGGCTCCCCTGTGATAGGTTTTGACAAATGCCTGAGCCTCATACGAGACCTCAAGGTAGAGATTATTGCTACTTCACCTGGACAGGTAATGACTTTGGCAAAGGAAGCAATGAAACGTGGGTTAGACCCGAAAAAAGATTTTCACGTTAAAGTCTTTATGCTGAGCGGTGAATTATGTACACCGGAGCTAGCTGAAAATCTGGAAAATTTATGGAATGCAAAGATTTACAATAGCCTGTACGGCTCTCAAGAAGCCTTTGTCATTGCATCTTCAACACCAAGTGGTTTGTTACGTCCACATTTACCTAACTATATCTTCGAGTTAGTTGAACCAAACACCGATAAATATCTTGGTGAGACTGGTGAGGGTGAACTAGTTGTGACTTGTTTAGTTGATGGTCTTAAACCACTCATGGTCTTAAACCACTCATCCGTTATCGCACTGGTGATATTGTGTCAATTAAGAGTGTAGCTAATAAACCATTTTTTGAAAAATATACAATAGATGTGGTGGGACGTGTAAGTGACTCTATCGAATTAAATGGAAAACATTTTAATGCAGCTCAAATAGAGTCTAGTCTTATAAAAAAGCATACGTGGTTGTCTTGGTTACCAAATTTTGCTCACTCGTTCCAATAATAATAAAGATTCAATAGTTGCCAAATTAGAGATACCTAATTTATCTCCACAAGAGCGACAATTATTAATAATAAAAAAACAAAAAATATTTTAGAGTACTTAGGTTGTCAGAGTACCGTGATGATTGTAGAAGATTTGTCTGACCATGTTAACCTTGGTGGTTGGATTAAATGGAAAGCTGCACGTTTAGTAGATACACGTCAGATAAATGGAAATTTAGAGCCTGAGGTTGAATTAAGTACTGGGCAATTAATGGAAAGACTTAACTCCTTATGAATATAGTTGTTCAAAGTGTATATGACAACACTCAAGAGTTCGAGATAATAAAAAAGTGGCGCGAGAATTATATTGGTATAAATCCCGCTAACGGAAATGATTTTGAATATTGGGAGTCTATTAGGGAGGATTGCTCTTATTCTTTTTATTTTTATTATGAAGATCAATTGGTTGGGGGAGTTCGTTTAACACCTTTAGGGCATGGAATAACTATGGGAGAAAGACAACTAGATCTGTTAAGATTTATTTCTGTACCGCTTGAAACTTTAGAGGTCAACAGACTTGTTATTGAAGAGCGAGCACGCGGAAAGAAAATTATGTATGAATCATTGCAATATTGCTTCCATTGGGACTCACGCAATACAACTCATTCTGAATTAATAGCGCTGTGTTTACCACATATGGTTCCCCTATATCGTCAAGTAGGAGCAACAATGATACATGACAATCTGCAAAGTAAAGAAATGCCAGAAAAAGAATATTCACTAATCAGCATTAATCTGAAGGGGTTATAATATGCCGAATTTTAAAAAACAGCTTGAGAATTCAGTTTCTCGTGAGTGGCAACATATTAAGAATGGCACTTTCTGGAAAAAATAATTTCTGAACCTGTTGATCCAAGACTCTACCAATTGATGATGGAACAAATATACCATTATACCCGTCATAATTCAGTGAACCAAGCGGCTGCAGCCTATAGTACTGCTCCAGAAAATCGCAGGTTGTTACGTTTCGTCTATAAACATGCATTAGAGGAGTTAGGGCATGAGCAAATGATAGTTCATGACCTGAAAAGCATAAATTTGTATAATGAAGGATTTGAGAATCATCGTCCTTTACCTGCAACTCAAGCTCTGATTTCATATTTATATAAAGTTGCGCTCGATAAAGGGGCGGTGGCTAGGCTTGGATATAGTTATTGGGCTGAAAATTGTTACGGTCATATTGATCCGTTACTTAGAAAATTTTCTAATGACCTCAACCTAACTGAAAATAATATGAGTTTTTTAGTTGCACATTCATAAATTGATTCTAAACACTCTGATGAAGTTAATGAAGCTATTTCATTTAGTGAACTTACAAAAGACGAGGAAGAGGAAATTATCAACACTGCTGTGACTACGCTCTATTTGACTGGTCAGATACTCGAACAGGTGGCTCATGAATATAGTCTTACTAGTGCTAAACATAAAGAACTTATCATAATTTGATTTCAGATAATGTTTACCGCAACCTGGCTAGGTGAGCGGCATACAAACTCCTCAAGGTACACAAAATGAAAATTTGCATCCTAGTAGGATCTAATCGACGTAATGGAATTAGTAGACAAGTCTGTGGGCTAATAAAGCAATATATCAATTGCCGAGCAATCGTTTCCTTCATTTTTCTGGCAGAAAAACGTATAGAGTTATGCGATGCTGATAATAATTGTTCTAACAAGAAATGCTCCCTAAATGATGATATGGAATATATCATTAAACAGATGATTGAGGCAGATGGCATCATTTATATGCCGGTGATGCATGCGTACGGTACTAACAGTTGCTTTAAAGCATTTTTGGAGCGATCTGGTTATGGGTATTTTCGTACAATGGGAAGACCATTAAAGGACAAGGTAGCGTCAGTAATTGTTATTGGTCGTCGTTACGGACACACTGCGGTTTACTCTCAGATCGTCCTTAACATCATGCTTAATAAAATGATCCTTGCTGGGTCAGGTTTCCCCGTCCTATTCATGGGTATGCTTGGTCAGGCATCAGAGGATATTGAAGCTCTTGAAGCTCTTGAAGCTCTTGAAGCTCTTGAAGCTCTTGAAGAAACGCTCAACCGAATGATTTCAATTTCCTATAGGCTCAGGGTAGGATTGTTCATGGAGGCTCCTGCGTATGCTTAGTAACTGAATTTTTGGAATATTATTAATCCTTATGCTGATTTTTTCTCTACAAATTCTTAAGTCTAATTATAAAAAATTAACGTACAAAAGTCTTTATTTATAGACTTAAGATAAATTATCTTAAAAACTCATGAGCAGCATCACGTATCGTCATTAACTTACCAATGTTGTATCACCTCAAACCGATAAGTTAGTAGCTTATTTTTTTTCTAAGAAAATCTTTTATATTATTATCCTGAAGATTGGCTGCTCCTCTTGTTATCTTTGTAATGCTTACTCCTAGTTTACTGGCAACTTCACGTTGTGAGTTGCTAGTGTTTAGAAGCTCATTATAGATACGAATACGGTCAATGAGGTCCTCCATTTCGCTCCTAGTTAGAATGCACTCCAAAATGAGTTTCATATCGTCAGTAGAATCTGTCTTACACAAAATTTTAATCAGCATTTCAAATGCTTGTTCACGTGACATAATCGACACCTTCTGAGATATAAATATAAAAATCTATTTTTTAATAGCTTTAAAAAAATAGATAAAGCTAATTATTCTAAAGATATTATAATCATATCGTAAAGTCGTTCCTGGCACGCTCAGGGATTCAATAGCCAGGAAGCATCTGCAGAACAATCTGAATCGAAAGAAATGCGTGAAAATGATCACATATTTTGTTTTCATCTGTATTTTGCTTGACAGGGTGTTAGATTCTGTACTCCATCGCAACCAGATGATCTTTGGAGAGATAGCATGTTTTTTTTGAGACAAGGTCACTTAACACTCTGCTTGATTGCTGCATTGCTTGCTTCGTCCCCATCTTTTGCTTCGACACAACCACAAACCGCGCCGTTCACACTACCGCCACTCCCCTACGCTGTCAGCGCGCTGGAGCCGGCGATTGATACGCAGACCATGACGTTACATCACGACTTCCATCACAAGGCCTACGTAGATAACCTCAATGCTGCAATCAAGGATATACCGACACTCTCCGGAAAAACGCTGGAGCAACTTCTGGCCATCGCATCCACGTTGCCGCCAGTGGTACGAAACAACGCCGGCGGCCACTGGAATCACAGCGAGTTCTGGAAGATGATGGCTCCGGTTGGCAAGGGAGGGAAACCATCGGCAGCGCTGGAAGCACAAATTAAAAAGGACTTTGGTTCACTAGACGCTTTCAAGGAGCGCTTCAACAAAGCCGCAACAGGTCGTTTCGGCTCGGGCTGGGCTTGGATGATATTGACCAGTAGCGGACTGCAGATCACATCAACACCCAATCAGGATAACCCACTGATGGATGTGGTAGAGGTACGCGGTCAGCCATTGCTAGCCTTAGATGTTTGGGAGCATGCGTACTATCTCAAGTACAAGTACAAACGTGCTGATTATCTGAACGCTTGGTGGACAGTTGTGAACTGGAATGAGGTCAACCATTTATTCGAAGTGGCAAAAAAGGATCAACATAAGCGAATCATTAATCCCCAGCATTAACACTGAACAACACAGAATGATTGCTCTATCTTCAAGCAAACTCGGACTTTCATCCTGAGTCAGACATGCAATCACCAGGCGGCCGATCATAGTATCAGGCCGCGTTGGTGCCTAACCTGACTTCACGTAACATCTTTTCTACCCCTGTTTGCGCTTTCTTCCTCATTACGGAGACAATGCGAGTCATCACCCGTGATAGATACGGTAAAAGCAATAATAGAAAATACGAAATAACTTGTGTTCCCTGGAATTAATTCGAAAAAATAATACTTATCTGAAATTATAAATATCCATTTCATAAAATACTGACTTACTCATGTCTGGGTGCTCTAAAGCACTGCTGCTTAGCATTAGCCTCACGTTGATGCATACATAACGTCAGAAGCAAGTCATATCGACTTCTTGGAAGAAGCGCATAATATGCGTGAAATTAGCATAAGGGAGATCGTAGTGAACCACGCCGTTTTATCTTCGTGTATCGATAAATGCGGCGACTGTTTCGCCTCAGAAGCAGCGCGTATAAAGTTTGACAATGACATTGAGGCGATCTTCGAACTCAAACGCAAACGAAACGCTGTCATTCTTGCGCATAATTACCAAACTCCAGAGATCTTTCATGGTGTTGCCGACATTGTGGGTGACAGCCTCGCATTAGCCCGTAAAGCAATTGATGTCGATGCCGATGTGATCGTCCTTGCCGGAGTGCATTTCATGGCAGAGACCGCAAAACTGCTGAATCCAGAAAAAACCGTATTGATCCCCGATAGGGAGGCAGGTTGCTCTTTAGCGGAGTCGATTACACCGGAAGACGTAGCCTTATTACGTCAGGCGCATCCTGGCATTCCTATTGTCACCTATGTGAATACTTCAGCAGCCGTAAAAGCGGCTTCAGATATCTGCTGCACCTCAGGTAATGCCAAAAAGGTGGTGGAAGCACTTGGTGTTCCCAAAGTTCTGATGATTCCAGACGAATATTTAGCACGCAATGTTGCCAAAGAAACGGAAGTCCAGATCATTTCATGGCATGGCCATTGCGAAGTCCATGAACTTTTCTCAGCCAGCGATATCTTGCAGCTTCGCGAAAATCATCCAGGTGTCACCGTACTCGCCCATCCCGAATGTCCGCCGGATGTGGTGGCAGCAGCAGATTTTGCAGGCTCCACAGCAGCGATGTCCGACTATGTCACTACTAAGCAGCCCAAGCGAGTCGTACTTCTCACAGAATGCTCAATGAGCGATAACATCGCCGTCCATCATCCAGATGTTGAGTTCATCAGCTCCTGCAATCTTTGCCCGCACATGAAACGGATCACGCTTGCCAATATCCGAACCGCCTTGGAAGAAAACCGTCACGAAGTCACGGTAGATGCAAAAATTGCAGACCCCGCACGACGCGCCGTTGAAAGGATGTTGGCGATATGACCAACGAGCAAGATGGCTAAGATAGTGGACTGTTTTGCAGACCGCCCCATCATCGTTGGTAGCGGGCTTGCTGGTCTGATCGCAGCACTGACCATTTCTCCTGAACCCTCAGTGCTTGTCACGCGCAGCGCCTTGGGCGCAGAAACATCAAGCGCATGGGCTCAGGGAGGAATGTCGGTCAGCCTTAGCCCAGATGACAACCCCAGCCTGCATCTTGCCGACACCTTGGCGGCTGGCGATGGTCTGTGTGATGCAGTCGCTGCAGAGAGCATCATCTTGGAAGCGCTTGACGCTTTTCATGTCCTACAACACTTTGGCATCCACTTCGACCAAGATAGCAACGGCCATCTGGCGCTTGGACTGGAAGCAGCCCATTCCCGTCGCCGTATCGTGCATGTTGGGGGCGATAGATCGGGTACAGCGATTGTCCAAGCATTGACTGCGTGTGTTCTCAACGATCCCTCAATCACCGTGCTTGAGGGCCTCGAAGCACGACACATTCTGATGGCTGATAACGTGGTCTGTGGCTTGCTGCTTGCCAACCCGACATCCGAGATTGTGTTGCCTTCGTCAAGAATTCTTCTAGCAACAGGCGGCATTGGCGGGCTTTATGATGCGACTACCAACCCAGTGAACAACTTTGGTCAAGGTATCGCGATGGCTGCACGTGCTGGCGCCGTGCTGGCTGATATGGAATTCGTACAGTTCCATCCGACGGCCCTCCATTGCCACAACCGCCCGCTGGCGCTCGTCAGTGAAGCTGTCCGTGGTGAAGGTGCAGTCCTCATTAACGAACGTGGCGAACGCTTTATGGCGGATATTCCTGGTGCCGAACTTGCAGCTCGTAACATCGTTGCACAGGCAATCAGCGCCGAAATAACCCGCGGCGGCCAAGTATTTCTCGATGCCAGGCAAGCATTGGGAGCACGCTTCAGCACCCGCTTTCCAACCATCACCGCACTCTGCCACAAAGTAGGTATTGACCCTGTACACATGCCGATTCCAGTCTGTCCCGCTGCTCATTACCACATGGGCGGTATCGCAACCGATCGCCAAGGCCGCAGCAGCATTCCTGGCTTATGGGTTGCGGGTGAAGCAGCGTCTACAGGCTTACATGGAGCAAATCGGCTTGCGAGCAATTCACTGCTTGAGGCCGTCGTCATGGGGACACGTGCAGCCCGAGATATCACATCCCACAACACACCCCACCCCCTCGGAACAATCCCTATCACCCCTAAAAAGCCTGATACCACACTGATCCGGCCGATTGTCTCTCAGTGCCTTGGCGTACTTCGCCATGCCGCGGATATGCATCGTGCTATTGCTGCCCTCTTGCCTTTTGTGGAAGGCGAAGAAGAATCTTCAGATCCCGCCATCGTTGCATTGCTGATCGCCATCTTTGCACATCTTCGCACCGAATCACGCGGTGCCCATGCACGCACCGATTTCCCTCTCAAACATGACACAACACAGCGGCGCAACATGACACTTGAGGATGTTCTTGAAATCGCCCACTCCCGTATTGCACAACGCAAAGAAAAGATCTCCTGACATGAACCTCGTTTCTCTTCCACGTATCATCATTGAACCGATGGTACGCCATGCGCTTGCAGAAGATTTAGGACTTGCAGGCGACATTACCTCAGCCGCAGTTATCCCTGAAAAACATCGTTCCACAGTGATCATCGTGGCGCGTCAGGCGGGAGTCATCGCGGGATTGGATATGGCCGAGCTGGCATTCCAGCTCATTGATGCCGAACTTGTCATGATGCGGCATGTGCATGATGGCATGAAAGTAGAACCGGGCGATGTGATTGCTACCATCACCGGTTGCTCACGGGCATTGCTCACTGCCGAACGTACAGCACTCAATTTTCTGAGCCATCTCTCAGGCATTGCAACAGCGACTGCATCGATCGCTACAGCCATTGCAGGAACAAAAACAATCGTTGTCTGCACACGTAAAACGCTCCCGGGAATACGTACCTTACAAAAATATGCAGTCCGGGCCGGTGGTGGCATGAACCATCGATTTGCTCTGTACGATGCGATGTTGATCAAGGACAACCATATCGCAATTGCAGGCAGTGTCCGCGAAGCACTGCGCCATGCAAAAGCCATGGCCGGTCATCTGGTGAACATTGAGATTGAGGTCGATACTCTTGAACAGCTACATGAAGCGATGGAAATAGGAGTAGACGCGGTCTTACTTGACAATATGCAGCCCTCCGAATTGCGAGAGGCGGTGAACATTGTTGCAGGGCGAGCGATCACCGAAGCATCTGGACGCATTACTCCAGAAACAGCGATCAACATTGCCGCTTCTGGTGTCGATCTGATCTCTGTCGGCTGGATCACTCATAGCGCCCCCATCCTTGATATCGGCCTAGATTTTAAGAGTGCTGCATCAGATCGATAAAATCGAGGTCGAAATCCTATTGGATTCTGGTATTAACTAGTACGGTGCCGTAGGCATTACCACCGACAACACATATCCCTGCCCTTCCCTCTTGATACAACATGATTGCTTTGCCATCCGATGAAGGCAACATTGATACGAACCCATCGGTCATCTTGGTGTCCTCTCAGAAAACGGAAAATAAAGCACACTAAGCCTTGCTCGCTATTTCCAGCGGCGACGGCTCTGGCTAAGTACGAGCTAAGTCTGCCTGCATAGCTTCTCCCCATCCCCATCCCCATCCCCATCCCCATCCCCATCCCCATCGCCATCGCCATCGCCATCGCCGCAACCGGCATGGTCGCCTACGCCACCAATAGCGGCATGGAAAACGCCCCCTTGGCGATCAACAAGGCCAAGATTGTGATCACTCAGGCCGTCATCGTTGCCGAACAACACGCCAACGGCAAGGCATCACGCGCCGGGCACGAGAACTCGGAGCAGATCTGGGTCTATGACGTGGAAATGGAATCACTCAACCAAATTCTTTTTCTCTCCATCAATGCCCCGGAGCATCCCGGCGCCCTGACATTGATGGTGCCTATTTCCCTTGGCGAGTGGTTCATTTGGACGGTGCCACTCCTGATCGGCATCGGCTGGCTACGCGACAGTGAGAACACCTGCAAGACGATGCTTGTCGCAACCGCATCGGGATTGCTCGGCCTATTCCTCATTCCCAAGCGATCACCTGACCCTGTGCTAGGCAATTGCTTTTAGCCTCGCGCTGCAAAGAGGTCCGCGAATCGCAGGCACCGGGTTGACCTTGTTAGGTATTCCCATTGCTTGGGCACGCATCTACCTTGGGGTTCACTTCCCGTTCGATCTCAGCTTGTACATCAGCACCTGGGGATTCGCTTCGGCTTCCAGCCATTCACGAGGAGCCACTACCGACAGGCCGTCCAGTTGCTGACCGAGCTGACCAGGCAGACCAACAAGGGCATCGTGCTGAGCAGTATCTTGATCGAACACTTGCGGCGGCAGTTGAGCGGGCAAGCGCCGAGGCAATCATCCGCGCGAACCGGCGCATCTACGAAACATTGGCCGAACCGCTGGCGGAGGTGCATCGTCAGCGCCTTGACGATCTACTCAAACGCTGCGACAACGGCAAGATGACCTGGCTTCGCGGCACATGCTGGAACACATCGAACGCCTCAAGGCATGGCAGACACTCGACCTGCCGACTGGCATTGAGCGGCAGCTCCATCAGAACCGGTTGTTGAAAATTGCCAGCGAGGGTTGCCAGATGACGCTTGCTGATCTGGCGAAGTTCGAGCCGCAGCGTTGCTATGCAACCCTGGGGCATGGCCACTGTCACTGACGAAATCATCGATCTGCACGACCGCATCCTGGGCAAGTTGTTCAACGCCCCCAAGAACAAGCATCAGCAGTAGTTCCAGGTGTCCGGTAAGGTGATCAACGTCAAGGTGCGTCTGTGCGGCCGCATTGACCAGGCGCGGATCAATGTTAAGCAAGCAGGCCGCGATCCGTTTGCCGCCATCAAGGACCGTCATTGTCCTGGGATGCCTTTGTCGAGAGCGTCACCAAGGCGCAGCGGCTCGCGTAACCGGAAGATTTCGATTTTCTACACCGCATCGGCGAGAGCGACGCGACGCGCCGAAATTCCTCGACGTGCTCAAGCTGTGGGCTGCACCTGCCGCCAAGGATGTGCTCGACGTCATCGACGTGCTGCACGGTATGAACAGCGACAACGCGCGCAAGATGCCCGCCGATGCGTCGACCGGGTTTATCAAGCCGCGCTGGCCGAAGCTGGTGATAACCGACACAGGCTTTGACTGAGGTTACTAGGAGCTGTGCGCGCTGTCATAACTGAATTCGCTGCGCTGCGGCAACATCTGGGTGCAAGGCTCGCACCAATTCAATGACTTTGAGGACTACCCGGTGCCGCCCGCGACATTCGCCAGCCTCAAGCAGGCCAGCGAATTGCCGCTGGCCGTGGCCACACTCCTCACTTCGCGCACCTGAAATCGGGCGACCAGGCCAAGGACAAGAGCCTGCTGCTGAGCACGATCCTGGCCGATGTGATCAAGCTGGGCTAGACCAAGATGGCAGAATCCTGCCCCGACACCATCTACGCCAAACTGGCTTGGCTGCAAGCTTGGCACATTTGCAACGAAACCTATGGGGCGGTGCTGGCCGATCTGGTCAACGCGTAATTCCGGCATGCATTCGCCGAACACTGGGGCGACGGCACCCCGTCATTATCGGACGGCCAGAACTTCCGCACTGGCGCAAGGCCGAGAGCACGGGCCGCAGCAACCTGAAATACGGCAGCAGCCCAGGGTGGATGTTCTCTATACCTACATCTCCGATACCCGCGTCAGAACGGCCTGGCCGTGGTCCTGCGTGAGCTAGGGCGCATTGAGTGCACGCTACTGGCTGCAAAACGTGGAGCTGCACCTGAGCACATCAATCTGAATGGTGATTACCTGTGGCGCAACAGCGCAAAGATCGGCGCTGGCAAGTTTAGACCACTACGACTGTTGCAACCGGATTAGCGTGCTTTATTTTCCATTTTCTGAAGCAACCGTCGATGTATTCATTGAACTGCCCCTGTTGAATAAAGCGTAGTGTTGAATAGGGAGCAGATTGGTTTGTAACGATTTCTATCTTCTCTATTGTTGGTGATCCTAAAAACCACGCGATGCAATCGTGAATTGAGTCCATAAGAAAATGTAGTGACTTGGTCCGATGCTCGCAGTGCATCGCGTGGTTTGCCTCTGATTGAAGGGAGCGCGATGTGTGGCAGGCTTACCACAAGGAAGCATTTTGAAAAGTTGTAGGGAAAATGGAGGCTGTTGGGCAATCACCGGTATCCAGTCTGTGGTGTATGTGGCTTGTTGCAACGTTGTTTGGCACGATGCATATCCATGATGAGGATGGGTAATCCATAGACCAATCATGATTGCGGTATCGGGCAGATACCAGACAAGTTAATTTTTCGTGTCGGTCATGGGGATTGAGGGATCAGTAAGGGTTACTGCGCCTAGGGTTGTAGGTAGGCCAAGTAGATAAGAATTACCTGGGATGTGGGCTGTTTTTATATGAAATCAATTTTTTAATATGAAAATGCGTATTGCAAGTTGGAACGTTAATTCACTCAATGTACGTTTGTCTCAGTTGCAGCAGTGGCTGGTGGAGGCTGCGCCTGATGTGCTTGGCCTTCAGGAAACGAAGTTGGAGGACCATCAGTTTCCAGAAGCAGCGTTGGCGGCATTGGGCTATGTCAGTGTGTATGCGGGGCAGAAGACGTATAACGGTGTCGCACTTCTGGCACGCGTGGCGTTGGAGGATGTGCAAGTCGGTATCCCGGAGTTCGAGGATGTGCAGCGACGGGTGATCGCTGCAACTGTGGATGGGATACGCGTTGTCAATCTATACGTGGTTAATGGTCAAGAGGTTGGGACAGACAAGTACGCTTACAAATTAAGCTGGTTAGATGCGGTGTACCACTGGCTGGCCGAGGAGCTGCAACGCTATCCCCGCCTTGTGGTTCTGGGTGATTTCAATATTGCTCCTGATGCCCGGGACGTCTACGATCCGCAGGTATGGAATGAGGATCATATTCTCACTTCGACCACGGAACGTGCGGCACTGGATAAGCTGTTAGGACTGGGGTTGCATGATGGTTTTCGCTTGCATCACCAGGATGCGGGGATATTCAGTTGGTGGGATTACCGGCAAGCTAGTTTCCGGCGCAATAGGGGCTTACGTATTGATCTCACGCTTGTTTCGGAGGCGTTGCGCGCGCAGGCGGTGGCTTCTGGAATCGACCGCGTGCCTAGAGGCTGGGAACGACCCAGTGATCATGCTCCAGCGTGGATTGAATTAGCTTTGGCGGTGTCTTCATCACCTTAGGCGTTCGGTGTTGAGAGACCGCCCGAAAACGTCAATGGGAGGTGTGTTATCTCACGCAATAACGACCACGTTTTGATGTCATGCAAGTGCGGTAAGTACGGTGTGTGAGCGTTACTGGCAATGGGGCAATGTACGGTTGTGGCTGCGCGGGCGGACGCGTTGTGAGCGGGGGGAGCCGCAGGCACGGCTTGTCTTCAGCAAGGCATTAGGGTGGGATCCAGAGGCACTGCCGTTAGGCAGGGATGTGCGTGGCCGTCCTCGTTTTGCTGGACCTTTGTCAGTCTGGGATATCAGTTGGAGTCATAGCGGCGACTATTTGCTATTGGCCTTGGGTTATAGGGGATGTCTGGGCGTGGATTTGGAACGTGAGCGCTTTCGGCCACATTTGCTCGATCTGGCGCAGCGTTTTTTCCATCCGAACGAAACGGCGGTATTGGGTACATTGGATGAGCCAGCACGGCAGGCGTTGTTCTTCCGCTTGTGGTGTGCCAAAGAAGCCATTCTGAAGGCTCACGGTGCTGGTATTGCGTTTGGTTTGCACCGCTTACATTTGGCTGAGGATGAGGGACATCTGATGTTGGTGGAGTGTGATGCGGCATTGGGCGCAGCCATGGCGTGGAGGATATATGAGTGGCAGGCTGCACCGGGCTATCGTGCGGCATTGGCTTGGCGTCCGTTTGCCACAATTGAGTAGAATTGCCCATGTCGAACAGCGCTGCACTAGGCATTTAGAAAATTATCCGCTTGTTGCAGGAGCGGAATAACATGCGATCGCGAGAAGCCAGCTGTATTTCAGGAGATGGGAGCGGCAAGGTGCGCCACTGTCATCCATAGCTTCCTCAATGATCTCTTTCCGTGTGCTCGATATAGGATCTCCATGTTTTTACTGGGGCATGTTCTAAAACGAAGCCAATTTACCGATGAATGATTCTTCTCTTTCCCCAGAAGTGACAGCAGACTTGGAATATGGTCTGGATATCTTGGAACTGGACCGTGCCTATGTTGTTCCGCTGTTGGCCTATTTGACACTGCTCATACGCTGGAACCGTACCTACAATTTAACTGCGATCCGTGATCCACGGGAGATGGTGGTCCGTCATTTGCTCGATTCGTTGGCGATACAGCGTTATGTGACTGTCGGCCGCCTTGCTGACCTTGGCTCTGGTCCGGGATTGCCTGGGATTCCGCTAGCGATTAGTTGCCCGTCTCTACAGGTGACATTGGTGGAAAGCAATGGCAAGAAGGCGCGCTTTCTACGGGAGGTGGTGCGTCAACTTGGTTTGAGTAATGTGGGTGTGTCTGAGGTGCGTGCCGAGGCGTTGGACGAAGCTCTCATGTATGAGCATCTCACTGCACGTGCCTTGGATACATTAAACGGCATTGTTACGGTTGGCGGGCATCTGCTCAAATCTGAGGGGACGTTGCTGGCGATGAAGGGTGCCTATCCTCATGAGGAGATCGCCATGTTGCCACCCCATTGGGTTGTCGAAGCAGTACACCGATTGCAAGTCCCCAAGCTAACCGGAGAGCGGCATTTGGTGATAGTACGGAAGAGATAGTGTTGTCTCAGCTCTTCCACATAGTGCCTTTGCGACTTCGACCACGTGTTCTGCAGTGATATTAAAATGTTTGTACAACACATCCGCTGGGGCTGATGCACCAAAGGTGTCCAGGCCAATCACGGCACCATGTAACCCTACGTATTGCCACCAAAAACCAGTGACGCCAGCTTCTATTGCAACACGCTTGTGGACTTTCGATGGGAGGACCGACTCACGGTAGGTGGGGTCCTGACGTTCAAACACATTGGTCGATGGCATCGAGACCACGCGTGTTTTTAGCTGCATCGCATCAAGTGTCTTTTTCGCTTCGATCGCTAGGCTGACTTCCGAGCCGGTCGCGATCAAAATGATGTCTGGGATGCTGCTCGCCGCGTCAGCCAAGATATAGCCACCGCGTGCAATCTGCTCAAGTTGTGCATCATGGCGCGGTTGGTGCGGCAAGTTTTGGCGGCTGAACACCAAACAGCTCGGGCCGTTATTGCGAGTGATCGCCGCCTTCCATGCCACTGCAGATTCAACTGCGTCACAGGGACGCCACACGTCATTGTTCGGGATATAGCGCAGTGCGGCTAAGTGTTCAACAGGCTGATGCGTTGGACCGTCTTCGCCAAGTCCGATTGAATCATGTGTGTAAACGTGAATCACATGTGCTGGGATCAATGCACTCATACGCACTGCGTTGCGGGCGTAATCACTGAATACTAGAAATGTCGCGTCGAAGGGGATAAAGCCGCCATGCAATGCAAGTCCATTTGCGATGGCACTCATCCCAAACTCACGTACGCCGTAATAGGCATAGTTGGCGTTGGGGGCGTCGCCAACAACTGTTTGGCTCCCTTTCCACAACGTTAGATTGGAATGTGCCAAGTCAGCCGAGCCACCAATTAACTCGGGAAGTAAAGGTGCAAATGCTTCAATCGCCATCTGCGATGCTTTACGGGAAGCAATGCAGGGCCCCACAGCGTGAACTTTGGCAATGTAAGCATCCAATTGGCTGAGAAAATCAGTAGGTAACTCAGCGTGGGAGCGCCGGGTTAATTCAGCTGCTTCCTTAGGATACTGTCGGGCATAGTTGTCGAACGCCTGCTCCCACTCAGCTTGACGTAGCATGCCTGTGCCGTTAGCACGCCAACCATCGTAAATCTCGGACGGAATCTCGAACGGGCCGTATGGCCAATCCAACATCTTACGCGTGGCCTCCAGTTCCTCCGCTCCTAGTGGGGCACCATGCGAAGATTCTTTACCAGCTTTATTTGGTGAGCCAAATCCGATCACGGTACGGCAGCATAGCAATGAGGGCTTGTTCTCTTGAGCAACGGCGGCTTGGATTGCGGTTGCGATTTTTTCCGCATCATGGCCATCAATATCGCGGATTACATGCCAACCATAGGCTTCGAATCGTGCTGGAGTGTCTTCGGTAAACCAACCCGCAGTATTGCCATCAATAGAAATATTGTTGTCATCCCAGAAACAAATCAATTTGCCTAAGTTCCAGGTACCCGCCAGCGCGGCTGCTTCATGTGAGATACCTTCCATGAGACAGCCGTCGCCCATGAACACCCAGGTGCGGTGATCGACAATGAGATGTTCCGGACGGTTGTAGCGTTGCGCTAGAAGTTTCTCGGCCAAGGCAAAACCCACTGCGTTAGCAAACCCCTGACCAAGCGGCCCAGTAGTCGTCTCAATCCCTGGGGTCTCGCTACGCTCAGGATGACCAGCTGTTTTGCTATGCAGCTGACGGAATTGCTTGAGTTCATCTAACGGCAGGTCATAGCCACTTAAATGCAGCAATGCATATTGCAACATCGAGCCGTGACCGTTGGAAAGAATGAAGCGGTCACGGTTAAACCAGTTCGGGTTGTTAGGGTTATGGCGTAGGAAATCGTTCCAAAGAACTTCAGCGATATCTGCCATTCCCATCGGCATGCCCGGGTGCCCAGAATGAGCAGCTTGTACTGCATCAGCGGCAAGGAAACGGATTGCGTTGGCCAACTGGCGGCGTGTGGGTTTGGTCATGATGCATCGACGGTAGAGAAAGGGGCATCGTGAAAGTCATACGATGCCCCACTATTGTCCCACAGTGACACGATCTCAGATCAAGGCCCACTGATTCCATAAGCCACTAAGCACTTCCTTCTGCCTGAGGCTCGCCTCTGCACACCAATGTAGTCAATGCTAGATCGCCAGTCACATTTAATGCAGTGCGGCACATGTCCAGGAAGTGGTTCACCCCCAAAATCAGCCCAATACCGACAGGATCAACCCCGACCATGGCACAGATGAGTGCCACCACTGGAAGCGAGCCGGACGGTACACCAGCGGTGCCGATGCCACCCAGGATGCATACTGCCATGACCATCGCTTGCTGACTAAAACTGAGGTCCACACCAAAAAATTGCGCCAGGAAAATGACGGTCAAACCTTCAAACAATGCCGTGCCATTTTGATTAGCAGTTGCACCAATGGTCAGTACGAAACGCGAAATTTTTTTCGGTAGCTTCATATCGTCAGCAACACGCAGCGCGGTTGGCAAAGTGGCATTGCTAGAGGCTGTAGAGAACGCCATCAAGGTTGCTTCTTGAGTTTCGCGGAAAAAACGCAGCGGTGAACGCCCCGCCCACCATACTGCTAAACCATAGGTAACAAACATATGCAGCGACAACCCCAGGACCACAACACCGACATAAGCCGCCAACCGTATCAACAACTCTAGGCCGAATAACGACGTCAAGTTGAACATAAAGCAGGCTACTGCATAGGGTGCAAGACGGATCACCAGTCCAATCAAGACCATCGAAACTTCAAATACACCCTCAATAGCACGCTTCAGTGTCTCTACCTTCTCCTGCGGCACCAGAACCATACCAATGCCAAACATGATCGTGAAGAACATCAGCGATAAAATGGCATCGTTGCTGGAAGCCGCTGCGACTACGTTGCTCGGTACGATTGATAACAGCATATCCATGCCGTGGATTTGGGTATCTGTGGAATCGACGATCTGGCGGCTACGCTCCGCATTTTCACTAAGCAGCTGCTGCGCCAACTGCGGATCGACACCCACACCTGGTTTGAGTACGTTGACAAGCACCAATCCGATTAACACAGCCACGGATGAGAGCACAACGGTATAACCCAGGGTACGCCAACCGATGCGACCGAGTGCGCTGATGTCCCCCATTTCGGCCACGCCGACCACGAGTGCCGAGAACATCAAGGGCACAATCAGCATGAAGATCAGATTGAGGAATAACTTGGAAAACGGTGTGGTGAGATAATGGGTGGCATGTTGCACCCAAACGACATCAGCACCAACCCAATAGTGCGCAGCCAAGCCGATTAGCAAACCGCCAAGAAAACCTATGCTCATCTTCCAGTGCATTGGCAGGCCGGAATGAGAAGCAGCAGCAGATGAAGTCATCAATTCTAGCCTCTCAGGCAAAGATGGAAGCGAAGAGTAGCAAACATTATCGCTAAACCACACACGCAATCACACTCACACTGATACAACAAAGGCAGGATTAGGAATAATTTTGTCGGTACAGGGAATGATTAAAGGTTTGAAAGCCACAGTGTTGCTTGCCTTGCATGCGGTGTACTTGGGCATCCGCAAGCAAGATGATGTGAGCTTCATCATCCTAAAGAACTAGAGGAAGCTACCGCATGTGTGCGTGGTAAAAAGCAATGCTGGCTGTGCCAAGAGTATCCATTTGCTCTCTTCCTGGGCTTCAGCATCCAAAATGAGTTTGCACTATGAAGTCGCGCTAATCTTTGTTTTTTTTATGATCGCTATGTTGCAGATAAAGCAAATTCTTTCCAGATGCTGATCAAAGTGCCTTGTGCCACTGCTGAAGTTTCTATATTTATGATTCCCCTGAATGTTTAGATCGAATTCAAAAAATGCGGCATACCAAAAGTATGCGATGGCTGGCTCTTTTCACTCCACCATTGCAATTCAAGGACTGGCTGGCCGCATGTACCTGAGCCTGTGGATATGGAACTCTCTATATCGCCACTCAAACCTGCAAGCGAATCGCGCAGGTCACTCCAGTCCCTCCCAGTCCGCAATAGCCGTTGGGATGTTTTGCAAGATATTGTTGGTGCTCATTCTCAGCATAGTAGAAAGGTGGTGCCGGATGGAGTATCTCTGTCGTAATTGCAGTGTAACCAGCAGTATTTAGTTGTTGCTGGTAAACCTCTCGGCTGGCTGATGCTGCAGCATATTGCTCAGATGTAGTGCAATGGATCACAGAACGGTACTGGGTACCGATATCATTGCCCTGGCGCATCCCTTGTGTGGGATCATGGGATTCCCAAAATGTCTGCAACAACTGCTCAAATGAAATAACAGTGTGGTCATACACTACCAAGACAACCTCTGCATGCCCCGTCTCCCCAGAACAGACTTCACGATAAGTCGGATATGGCACCCCGCCGCCAGCATAACCTGCTGCTGTACTGAATACTCCAGGCAATTGCCAAAACAGACGTTCTGCACCCCAAAAACAACCTAATCCAAATTGGATCAGCGCCAAACCCGGGAAGGAATCGCATAGTGGATGGCCATTGACGTAATGGCGATTATCCAATGGCAATGGTTCAGTACGTCCTACCCGAGATTCATCAACGCGCCCTAGATGCTTGAGGGCTTCGATTGTCATTACCATGATGTAACCTCGATCGAATATGTTCATGCTGTGCAGCAATGTGCAGACAGGCTTGCAAACCCTGTTACAACGCGAAACGGAAACACGGCACAGATACCGACCATTAGGGGCATTTACCCTCTGGCATCGCTGAGCTATGGTGATTAACGATCAGCCACTTTCCATCACTCTTAGTGTAAGCGAAGCTGTAGCGTGCCTGCACGTTACGTTTGCTGCCATCCTTGTTGGTCAAAACGAAGGTATAGACACCAGCATCCAATGCATTGTTCTTGTCCAGAAGATTCACTTTACGGTAGTTAATGTATCCGTGAGGTTTAAATTCTAAAAAGTACTTAAAGTAGTCAAGAATTTCAGCTGGAGTGCTACGGACCTGGTTAGACATGGTTGGCAACAGCACAGCATCTGGTGTGTACAACTCAGCAACATTATTTGGATTTCCTGTGGTTAAGGCAGCATTCCAACGATCAAACAGTTGAGCAACCTCACGTTCCTCAACGTTGGAAACCAATGGCGCATTTCCTTTGTAGCACTTTACGTTGCCTGCAAAAACCGGAAAGGCAAAGAATGAAAGTGATAGAGAGAGCAAGATACGATACACGGGAGATCACCCTGAATTATTTATCGTAATTAGCTTAGCTAAAAGATTTAACGTTTTCCAGAGCACCAAATTAAGATTAAATCCAATCCAACAACACTAGTACTCCTAATTAATTTAGTTAGGATATGCATATTAGAGGTTGTATATATGCAGAAAAAAATTTCAATACCGCTGCACATTAGCAATCGCTTTATAGGAAACAAGCACCAAGTCGAAATTAACGTATGAGGTATCAGTACATCTCACCTGCCCAATCAAGATGAACTTCGGATAGGTCGATGAGCACTCACTAAATATTATGGGCATGTTTCCCCTCAGCATCGGCACGCTGATGGCACACCACTTGGCAATCTGGAGTGCAGTAGCATAAAGATGAGTCGTGTTACAACTGGATATAATGCGATGTTGTAAGTCAAACATCATACGTTTCCTGTAATGTGTTTTTTTTTTCAAATAGGCTTGATAGCGGCAATGCGACTGAGTTATCTCCAATGGATGGTATTGATGGTGCTATTCTTGTACGTGTACATGCGTGGTTTCCAGCAATTGTGCCGCTGGATTTGTTATCGTCTTTACTATGAACCTATTGGCTCCCATCTACAGTTACCCTACATTATTGCGCTTGCCGATCTACGGTGTCGGCAAGACCCAACCACCACTTGATTTATGGAACAGGACACCATGGCAAAAATCGCCAAGAACGTGAAGGCTGCTCCGAAGAAGGCAGTGAAAAAACAAACCGCTAAGCCGGCCACCATCAAACCGATCAAAGAAACACTGAGTAAATCTGCTTTGGTAGCTCACTTGGCTGAATCCAGTGCATTGGCAGCCAAGGATGTACGCACTTTACTGGGTGCTCTGGAGAATACCATTCATGCCTCACTGCATAAGAAGGGAGTTGGTAGTTTCACCCTACCAGGTTTGTTGAAGATCAGTACGGTCAATGTGCCTGCCAAGCCAAAACGCAAGGGAATCAATCCTTTTACCAAAGAAGAGCAATGGTTTGCTGCCAAGCCAGCTTCGGTAAAGATCAAGACCCGCCCGTTAAAAAAGCTTAAAGACGCGACACTTTGATGACTTACGCAGTAAAGCGATTGGGGCGGTCTTGGCCATCTCAATTGCTTTTGAGGTCACCTTGTCCTCTGCAAGCGCTGTTTTTTTGTATATGAATTTTATTCTAGTAAAAACTGCTCGCCGTTAAATTTTGTGTAGAGAAGAAACAATTGCACAAAAAAATACATGAGAAATTTTATATGAGTTCATGAAATAAAAAATAATAGTGATTATAAAATAATAAAATCTTATTTCTTTTATATGCTATTCTAAGAAAAATAAAAAATCACTTAACCTGCTTCAGAGCAAGAATAGCTTATAGCGCGAATTTAATTACAAATTTGGAAACAATGGCCACATTTAAAAACTCAATTCAATTGTAGAACTTAAAGGTAGTCGTTATATCAGTTGCACACTGCACACGGTTCACATATGGGTTTACCGATGGTATTGAAACGAAGTATGGTAAGTCCAATAGATCATGACCTATTATTACGTTATGTGCGATTTTTTGAATGGGCTTTCAGAAATGAGTTCACTAGTTGCAGCAAATGCTATTTCAGTGATGATAAAGTCGGTCCCTGCATCAATCATGCTGCTCTGGCACCTTATGCTAGGTTACTTCAATGGCACATGACACTGATACAAACATCTGGTTAAGATTTCCAGCTGATTCCTTTACCTAATTATTCTTGGAGTTTTACGTGATCTCGCGTACCGCCATTTTGGCTGCTGCCATTAGTCTATCGCTTGCTGGTTGTTCTTCCAAAGAATCTTCCGCAATCCCTGAGAAAACTACAACCACACCTCAAATGCCAGTTACTACCAGCAATCCACTGTTAACGGCCAGTTCCTTACCGTTCCAAGCGCCACCGTTCGATAAAATTAAGGACAGCGATTATTTGCCCGCGTTCGAGGAGGGAATGAAGCAACATCTGGCTGAAATCACCAAGATTGCTGAGAATCCCGATGCACCGACCTTCGAAAACACTATCGAAATGCTGGAGCACAGCGGCACAACCTTGGATAGGGTCTCACGAATTTTTTTCGGTCTAGTACATGCTGACACCAATGATACGCGCCAAAAGATTCAGGAAGAAATCGCGCCTAAGCTGGCTGCACACCAGGATGAGATTTATTTGAATCCCAAGCTGTTCACTCGGATCAAGTCAATTTACGATCAGCGTGACACGCTTAGTTTGGACCCATTACAGAAACGTTTGGTCGAACGTGATTATGAAGGATTCGTACATGCCGGCGCTCAGTTGCCTGAAGCAGATAAAACAACTTTACGTAAAATCAACGTAGAAGAGAGTACTCTGTCCACACAGTTTCACGCTAAGCTAGTCGCCGCCACAGCGGCAAGTGCCATTGTGGTTGATGAAAAAAATAAACTTGATGGACTGAGCGAGGGCGACATTGCTGCAGCAGCGGAGGCTGCCAAGGCGCGTAAGCTCAATGACAAGTACGTACTCGCATTACAAAATACCACTCAACAACCTATATCAGCTTCGCTGAAGGATCGTGAATTACGTGCTCTGGTGTTACAAGCTTCAGAAACTAGGGCCGAAAAAGGTGACGCTAACGATACCCGCCAAATCGTGCAGCGCCTAACTCAGTTACGTGCACAAAAAGCCAAGTTACTCGGTTTCCCAAACTATGCCGCTTATAACTTGGCAGATCAGATGGCAAAGACCCCTGAAGCAGCGCTAAAACTACTCAACGATACCGTGCCTGCGGCTACTGCAAAAGCACGTAAAGAGGCTGCCGAAATTCAAAAATTGATTGATAAGCAACGTGTCAATACTAAAGCGAATCACTTTGAGTTGGTTGCCTCTGACTGGGATTTCTATGCGGAGCAGGTGCGCAAAGCCAAGTACAATTTGGATGAAGAGCAAATCAAACCGTATTTTGAGCTCGACAACGTGCTGCAAAACGGTGTTTTCTACGCCGCCAATCAGTTATACGGGATCACTTTTAAGGAGCGCAAAGATATACCAACTTACCATCCGGACATGAAGGTTTACGAGGTGTTTGACCATGACGGCGGCTCGTTGGCACTGTTCTACACTGATTACTTTAAACGTGACAGTAAATCCGGTGGTGCTTGGATGGATGTGTTCGTTGAACAAAATGCGATCACCGGGACCAAACCCGTGGTCTACAACGTTTGCAACTTTACTAAGCCTGCACCTGGCCAGCCGGCACTATTGAGCTTCAAAGACGTGACCACCCTCTTCCACGAGTTTGGCCATGCGTTACACGGGATGTTTTCGAAAGTGAAGTATCCTTCGTTGGCAGGCACCTCAACATCACGCGATTTTGTTGAATTCCCGTCGCAATTCAACGAACACTGGGCCTCTGATCCAAAGGTGTTTTCACATTATGCCAAGCACTACCAAACCGGTGAGTCCATGCCACAGAGTTTGGTGGACAGTATTCGCAAGGCAAAAACTTTCAACCAGGGTTACGCAACTACCGAGTACCTTTCAGCCGCACTTCTAGACTTGGCTTGGCATACCTTGCCAGCCGATGCGCCACTGGAGGATGTGGACAAATTCGAAGCCGATGCACTGAAGAAGTACAAGGTCAATCTGAAAGAAGTGCCGCCACGCTATCGCACTAGCTATTTTGACCATATTTGGAGTGGCGGCTATTCGGCAAGCTATTACGCTTACTTTTGGTCTGAAGTGTTGAGTGATGACGCATTCGAGTGGTTTAAGCAGCACGGTGGTCTAGACCGTAAGAATGGCGATATATTCCGCGACAAAATTCTCTCGCGTGGCAACAGCATTGAGTTGGGCGATTTGTATCGGCAGTTCCGCGGCCAGAATCCGAGTGTGCAACCACTGTTAGATAACCGTGGGTTAAAATAAATGAGCTAAGTGCTCGGCAGGACGAGATGGTATCCATCTCGTCCTGATTTCTAAATATGATCGGACAGCAAAATTTCTAACTTCAATTTAAGTAGAAATTCACACCACTATTAATTGAGCAATTATAAGAAAATTTAGATTTCTGAACGAAAGTCGGAACGTCATATAGGTACGCTTCAAAGTGAACATTGCCATTCTTATACACAGAGTATCGCATGACTTGCTGAATCGGTTTGCCAGTAGTTTGTTCAACAACTAACTTAGCTTCGGCGAATGACAAAACATCGTTGGTGAGCCGATATCCTTCGATAGGTGAACCACCACGCGTGCTACTAGGAAGCGTACCAACCTCCGGAGTACAGTAGGATAGGTCGATCGAAAATGAAACAGGAAGGCCATGATCAAGCGCTTTAATGATTTCTGATTGCTTATTAAGTGGTAATGGAAATGGCAGTGCGATAGCCGAGCTTACAGGTAACAACGATAACAATAATGGGCAGAAAAAAGTAATGCGTTTCATCAGGACATTTCCTTAAATTTTAGTTAGGTGGTGACATAAAAGCAGTTCACCGAATTTAAGAATATATAAACTCAATGATATTCCCATGTGAATCTTTAATTAATATTTTTATTGCGCGTAATAAATCACACTCCTTCTGAGATAAACATAAAAATTATTAAATGAAGTAAAAATGAAATAGTAATTTAAAATTCAAAAAATTAAGGGGATTGAGGGGCTGAAGCATATTATCCAGGACACTTTATTAATAATTTTCATGATATTTCGTAGTTAAAGATGATCAAAATAAAAATCCATTTTCTAGTAAATTCTAATTAAAATTATAGATTTATTGCATCTTATTGAAGTTTTGAATGAAATAGCACACTAGTGGCAACCTATACAATCACCCTCAACTAGAACAAAAAAGTACGTTATTTAAATCTCTCCTTAAAGGATCATAGGGCTATAAGATTAATAAATATCCACTCAGATAATAACCTTTTACCTCATGTATTTTTCAATGAATAATAAATCTTATTTTTGATATTTATTGAGCTATTAGTGCACAGTAAATTCTTTGTCTTTCTACGGAACTGGAATATCCACTTATTAAAAAAGGAAATCGTGATTCGTGACGCATAAAAAAGGGGCCAAAAAATAATTTCCATTAAAGAATTCTACCTTTTTACTAAAAGGTATATAACAATCAGCTGCGTTTGTCTTACCTATGGCTGTTAGTCACCATGACTGCACAAAAAACTCTTTCCGAATGGCTTGCATATATCCAACAACAACACCCGCAGTCAATCTCTATGGGCTTGGAGCGCGTGAGCGCTGTGGCCAAGTCAATGGGGTTGGTCCATCCGGCGCGGCACTGCATTGTAGTCGGAGGGACTAATGGCAAAGGGTCGACAGTAGCGTTCATTGAGGCGATAGCGCGCGCGGCAGGTTGGAAAGTCGGCACCTACACCTCACCCCACCTACTGCGGTACAACGAGCGAGTACGCATTGATGGCAGAGAGGTTGATGATGCACTCCTGGTCGAAGCTTTCTCCAGGGTTGAAGTAGCACGCAAACAAACTGAACTGACTTTTTTTGAGTTTGGCACTTTGGCTGCTTTCTGGTTATTTTCGCGCGCCGTGCTTGATTTGGCGATACTGGAAGTGGGACTAGGTGGGCGCCTGGATGCAGTCAATTTAGTCGATGCCGACGTGGCTGTAATTACCACTGTGGACATCGACCATACCGAATGGCTAGGTAGCGATCGCGAGGCCATCGGTAAAGAAAAAGCTGGCATTATTCGAAGTTGGAAGCCAGTGGTGCTGGGTGAGCTTGACCCGCCATCAAGCGTTCTGCGCCATGCCTACTTACTTGGTGCCAATGCGATCCGCGCTGGTAGCGATTTTTTCTACGAAAAAATCAATGAAAAGCACTGGCGCTGGTGGGATGTTTCACTATGCATGGAGTTACCCTTGCCTGCACTCAGTGCACCAATACAGCTAGCCAATGCAGCCTCTGCAATTGCTGCGTTGCGTGCGCTGCCACGAACTCTACCATTTGAAGCTTGGAGCGACGGTATAGCAAAAGCAACGATTGCTGGACGGTTACAAGCATTCCAGATAGGAGCTATTCAAGTCTTGCTTGATGTCGGTCACAACCCGCAAGCTGCACAGGTACTCGCTTCTGCGCTGCGTACTCAACCGATACAAGGTAACGTTACCCATGCAGTCTATGCTGCGCTGGTCGATAAGGATGTGCTAGGAGTCGCTACTGCTCTGGCTGAGATAGTGACACATTGGCACTTGGCTGGGCTGGATTGCTTACGTGGGCAATCGGCTGAATGTTTGGCTGGACGACTTGCAGAAATATCAGTGGTACCTTCCAGCCTTTCCGGAAGCGTTACCGAAGCATTACAGCAAACGTTACAAACTGCGGCTCCAGGTGACCGGGTACTTGTATTCGGCTCGTTCCATACCGTAGCTGAGGCTTTGCTACTGCTTGGTTCATTTGACAAGAGTGAAGCATTGCCAGTAGACGTATAATCTATAACGCTTTAATTTTAGTGTGGTGCTTTCCAACAGTGGACATTGCTTTGAAACAGCGACTGATCGGTGCCGTCATTCTAGTGGCGCTCGCCGTAATATTCTTACCGTTGCTGATCAGGGGGCCCGCCCCTGATAGTGGTGTGGCCGATGTGCCCCTAAAAGCGCCATCTGCCCCCAACGACGCCAAGTTCGAAACTCGTGAATTGCCTTTACCCTCACCCACTACTACAAGCAATACCACGCAAATAGGTAATGCACCACTGCAACCGCCCCAAAACATAGTAAAAGAAAGCTCAGATGTCCTTGACGCAAAAAGAACATTGCCACCTGACGTCGCAGCCGGTAACTATGCGGTTAACTTTGGGGCCTACTCCAGCCCTATTGATGCTAATAAGGTGATTGTGCGACTTAAACAGGCTCAATTGCCGGGATTCAGTGAAAAGACTCAGGTCAACGGTGCCGCTGCTTGGCTCGTACGTATTGGCCCATACGCTGACCAAGCACAGGCCGAAGCAGTGCGTCTGGAGGCAATCAAGATACGAAGCGACGTTAACGCACGTGTGGTTGTTTTAGACGCAAAGGCGGAAAGTCCCGTCGCTAAGCCTCAGGTGTCAAGTACACCTTCACAATTTAAATCAACCTCTTCTGTACCGGTACAAACTCAAACTTCTAAACTACCGGTGAAACACACTCAACCTCCTGCTACTGGCGCTACCGCAGCTGCTACTAAATCGTCCTCCTCACCTACCAAGACACCCGTAACATTCCCCATAGCACCTAAGACTAGTATCGGTTTCGCCGTGCAATTAGGTGCATTTGTTCGACTCGAAGACGCTAATGCCTTGTGTGATCGTGCGCGTGCAGCTGGTTTCAATGCATTCGTCGAGCAAGTCAACACTGATCAAGGTTCACTACACCGTGTCAGAGTTGGACCAGTGCCTAAACGGGAAGCTGCGGATCAACTTAAAGCGCAAGTGGCGGCTAAAATCGGCATTATCGGCATGGTACGGTCACACCCTTGATTACCAATGTCCCTACAACTCCATGAAAGGCATTCGTACATGATCGGCTACAGTTCACCGTTATTAAAGCTGCCGCGATGATTGATCTGATCCTAGCCATCATCATCTTGGTTTCCGCATTATTGGGCCTATTACGTGGCTTTGTCAGCATTATAATAAGTACCTCCTCCTGGCTACTGGCCAGCTGGGCGACATTTGAGTTTGGCAATACAGCGAGTCATTGGCTAGCAAGCCATGGTATTCCATCGACTACTGAAATATTGTGTGGTTATGCGTTGGTGTTCATCGGGACTTTGATGACAGTTGGCGCAGTGGGTATGCTGATGCACGCTGGGATCAACGCAATACGTTTAAACAACATAGACCGCATATTCGGCTTTGCCTTAGGGACGTTTCGTGGCGGCTTCATTGCTTGCTTACTGTTACTGATGATTGGCTACACTCCATTGGCGCATGAACCTGTTTGGCGCAACTCGCGATTGGTACCATTACTACAACCTGGAGTCTCATGGATGCGTGCTAAGTTACCGCAGCGTTCATCTCCATTAACACCGCAGCGGTTGCCATTGACAAGGCCAATGATAAACAGGATGGGTTCAATCAACATATCAGTATCAGACGATAATCAACTGATCAGCCGTGTATTCCCCCCTTTGTCTAGTAATGAACACGATAAATCGCATTACGTCCCAGTCCAACCTATCATCTACAAGCCAACAACCACTTATTAGTAACTATATGTACACTGGAGAACATAATCTCCTGAAAATCTAAAGTTCACGGCCCAGCACCTACAAACTCACAGTAATGCAGTCCCAAGAAGCTGCAGCGGAGAACTCTCAATCATGTGCGGTATCCTCGGTATCGTTGGCAATCAAAACGTTGCTGGCCAACTCTATGACGGTTTGACTGTTTTGCAACATCGTGGACAAGATGCTGCAGGCATTGCCACGGCCAGTGGCACTCGCTTGCGCGTTCAAAAGGCCAATGGTTTGGTACGAGACGTATTCGATGAGCAGCGTATGGCGGTCCTTGATGGGTGTATTGGGATTGCTCATTGCCGTTATCCAACTGCTGGTTCTGAGGGGATGGATGAGGCACAACCTTTTTACGTCAACTCACCGTACGGCATTGCTCTAGCACATAATGGAAACCTTATCAACACAGAGGCGCTACACCAACAGGTGTTCGAAGCGGATCGACGTAACATCAACACCGACTCTGACAGCGAAGTATTACTTAACGTATTCGCATATGAGTTAGATGCGCAGCGTATGCTCACTCCAGAAGCGGCAATTCGTGCTGTAGCAGGAGTACATCGCCGCTGTAAGGGCGGCTACGCCGTAGTGAGCATGATATTAGGGCTGGGACTTGTTGCATTCCGCGATCCACACGGTATCCGTCCGTTGGTGCTGGGAAAGCGTGTACATACCGAAGGTGATGAATATATGGTCGCTTCCGAATCAGCTGCACTCGATATCCTAGGGTTTATACGTATACGCGATGTACGTCCAGGTGAGGCTGTGGTGATTACTGCACGTGGCGAACTGTTTTCAGAGGTCTGTGCTACACCTACCAACCATACTCCATGCATTTTCGAGTACGTTTACTTCGCACGTCCGGATTCGATGATCGATAATATTTCAGTACATAAGGCACGCATGCGTATGGGTGTGAAGTTAGGTGAAAAGATCCTGCGCTTGCGCCCGAATCACGATATCGACACCATTATTCCGATACCGGATACCTCGCGGGATGCAGCGCTGGAAATATCTAACGTGCTCGGCGTAAAGTATCGCGAAGGTTTCGTTAAAAATCGCTACGTTGGCCGTACTTTTATCATGCCGGGACAGGGAGAGCGAGTTAAGTCAGTACGTCGTAAACTTAACCCAATCCATCTGGAGTTCCGAAACCGCGTGGTGCTGTTGATTGATGATTCAATTGTTCGCGGTACCACCAGCCGCCAGATTGTCCAGATGGTAAGAGATGCTGGTGCACGCAAGGTGTACTTAGCAAGTGCTGCGCCACCTGTGCGTTATCCAAATGTGTATGGCATTGATATGCCAGCTGCAGATGAATTAATCGCACATGATCGGACTGAGCAGGAAATACAATCCCTTCTTGGCTGCGATTGGTTGATTTACCAAGATTTAGAGGATCTAGAAAACGCTGTGCGTGAGGGAAACCAAGAAATCAAGCAATTTGATTCCTCATGCTTCAATGGTCATTACATCACTGGAATTGAACGGGGCTATTTAGATCGCATCCGTCAACTACGCTCCGATGAGGTAAAGCGAAAATAATACAATTAATATATTTTTCGATAATAAAATTAGTCTAAAGCTAATTACCTATCTCAAAAAAAGCGGCGAACCCAGCCCCCCGGCATGGATCCACCGCAAAGAAATATTATTCTTATATTAAGAATAACTATGTTTCTAAAAGGCTATGCTATATCGCTATATTAATAATTGGAGATCCATGAATCCTGGGGAAATTAAAGTATATATACTTACCCTAATGATTATACGTGGTCTCATCGAAGAATCAATAGTTCATCTCATCAACTCAAGAGATTAGAGGGCTTTAATTATTTCTTTAGCAGGTGTTTAGTGTCTAACTCTCGTTCCATAAAGCGAGTAAGAGCAAATCAATAGCTACGAGTGCAAAATGTATATACCGAGAGACAATCTTTTATTTGTAAAACGAAAAAACACACCCTGAAAAAACACGCCCTCTTGGTAATCTTTTCAATTACATAGAAATTCAAAACACATTCATCCCACCACATGTTAAATGTGGCCACAAACATTGCGTAAGGCATTTTCAATTGTATCTAGATCAGGCAATAGCGCTTGAGTTTCACTAAGAAGTACACGCATATGTACTCCCTGCGGTAATATCTCCTCAGATGCATCCGCAAGTAGGCTGTCACGTGATACCGAAATCAACTGAGGGAATGAGCCAGTAAGTAAAGCAAAATAAGGCAGGTCAGAGTGACAGCCAAGCGCCTTCATTAGGATCACCTTATTACTCTGGGTAGTCACTTCCTCATCCAGGCCGATAAAGCGAGCAAAGGAAACCAACGGTACCTTCCAGGCGTACCAAACAATTTTGCCAACTAACCAAGAAGGCACATCGTTCAACGACTCGACCGACACGCCCGACATTACCTCAGCCACCACCGCATTTGGTAATAGCACTCGTTCGCTACCAGTCTGTATAAGAATTCCATGGATTTCATCTTGGTTGATATAGCTCATTGAAGGTAGTTTCCTTACATATCAATGTTTAGTCGGCCAACGTGCACTTAAAGCATGTGCTAGTTGGGTAGGATTACCGGAAAATTGTCCATCAAGCTCGATAAGCGACGCTGCTGTGGGATCGTAACAGCCGGCACTTGCCTGACCTGCAACCCATCCCCCCAGATTGGCAAACGCTAATATATCTGGAACCACGGTCGGACTAGCACCACTAAGCAACAGCACTGCGCTATTCGTAGGGGATAATTTTTCTACCAGGAGGGCCGTTGAATTTTCTGAGGACATACAGAACACAAAGACATCGTTGCTCAATGAGATGCCCAGATTATCCCGAAGCACATAAATACGCCCATCTTGAATGCGATGACCAGATTCAGCCAGATCAACTGGCAAAGTGGAGACTCGTCCCATTTGGCGGACTAGATTAATGTATTGACCACCATCCAGCCCATCCATTTTTATCAACACTGGATGTTTGAAACCAGCGGGTAATGCGGCGAGTAGGCGCCGGATCGCATCGGGCCCACCGATACCAGCCAGCACTAGCACAGCACCGAATGAAGGCGGCGGCACACAACTCTGAGCTAGACTAAATGTCTCGGAGCGAGTTTGGTCAACGATGACTTCATCGACCAATTGCCAACCAAGCGTCCAAGATCCTAGTGGTGCTAATGGAGCTGCTGGCAATGGTGCTAGTACCGGTTCCTTTGTTGAAAATGAGGTCATTAATTGTTCAGTATTTGAGGCCAACTCGGCATCATCAGTGGGTATTTCCAGGGATATCTCTGCTGAATCATCGACATGCAAATTTTCCAGGTTAGGTGCTAGATCCATTGCAGGATTTGCTTCAACATTAATAGCTTGTGGCAATGCATTGTCTTGACCTTGTAACTTCGCTAGCAAGTGCCGACTCCAACGTTGTGCCTCCCAACCTTGACGACGAGCAATCAATTCGGCCTCATCGAAAATCACAGTCAAGCCAGGCTGCTGCAGCACCACATCTAACGTCTCTAGCGCCTCTTCTATTACTGGTTCAAGGGCGATTACCACAACTTCTGGTGTGACCCCAAGCAAAATTCGTATGTCAAGTACACGAGGATCCTCCTCAAGTACAAGATCAACACCTGCTTGTATTAACACTTCACGCAAGCGCTTTCTCGCCGAGCCAGCACACCCCAGTAATGCAACCAACTTACCTTGGACGCTATCATTCTCGGACACGAACAACCCCTAATAAATCATATACATTTTTCATCAAATCAAATTCTTGGTAAGGTTTCCCAAGATAGCGCTGCACACCAATTTCAAAGGCACGTTGACGATGTTTGTCACCGCTGCGAGAGGTAATCATTAGAATAGGTATACTCTTGAAGCGATCATCAGCGCGCATAGCAGCGACTAGTTCGTAACCATCCATGCGTGGCATCTCAATGTCCAACAACATCAAGTCTGGGATGCGTTCTTCAAGCAGTTCCAGTGCTTCAATACCATCGCGAGCAACGCTAACACTGAAGTTATGGCGTTCCAATACGCGGCTAGTTACCTTACGCATGGTGAGCGAATCATCGACTACCATGACCAATGGCATCTGAGACTGAGTAACCGGTGCTTCTTCAACCTCCAAATGTATCGGCTGATTTAAATAGCGACGCACCAAAGGCGCTAAATCCAGAATAACAATCACACAACCATCACCAGTGATCGTAGCTCCATAGATCCCTGGTACCGAAGCGATCTGCAATCCAACCGGTTTGACCACAATTTCCCGATTGCCAAGCACCTCGTCGACTGCTACTGCAACGCGCAAATCACCAGTGCGCACCAATAATAATGGCACCTGTTGGCGATCAGCATGAATTCCAGGCTGCCCAATCAGGAAACCTAGGTCATACAATACGTACTGTTCTCCATCGTAATGGTAGCTTTCATGGTCAGATTTGTAGCGCTCATGTGCAATCCGTCCGATACCAATCACTGAAGCCACCGGAACTGCAAAGGTGCTCTGACCAATCCGAATGAATACTGCCTGGGTCACAGCTAGTGTCTGCGGTAGACGCAGAGTGAAGGTTACGCCGTGACCGCGTACTGAGTTGATGCTAACCGAACCACCGAGCTGACTCACTTCGCTACGTACGACATCCATACCAACGCCACGACCAGCAAGCTGATTAACCTCATCATAAGTAGTGAACCCAGAGGTGAAAATAATTCCATCCAACTCTGCATCACTAAGATTGACATCTATCGGAATCAAACCACGCTGCTTGGCACGACGCTGAATCGCATCTCGATCCAAACCAGCTCCATCGTCGGAAACCTTTAACAGGATTTCAGAACCTTCGCGTTGCAGCTGAATCGTGATCTTACCCTCATCAGCTTTTCCAGCAGCGCGGCGTTTCTCAGGCATCTCAAGACCGTGTGCTACCGCATTGCGCAGCATGTGTTCTAATGGCGCTACCATACGATCTATCACGTTGCGATCCAACTCACCGTGAGTACCTTCCAGCACTAAATGCACATGCTTGTTAGTATCGGCTTCAGCTTGACGCACCACACGACGCAAACGCGGCAAGATGCTATTGAAAGGCACCATGCGTGCACGCATCAGCCCATCTTGTAACTCTGAGCTAACCCGAAATTGCTGCTGAAGTAGGCCATCGTATTGACGTGCCAGCTCGTCGAGTACCCCTTGTAGACCCGTCAAATCAGCTGCAGATTCGTTTAACGCACGACTGAGTTGTTGCAAAGTGGAAAAACGGTCCAATTCCAATGGATCGAAGTCACGTGAAACTAGGCTTTTTTCGTGTTGGTAACGCGCTACAATCTGCGCTTCAGTTTCCAAATCAAGTCGACGTAACTGATCGCGCAGACGCGTGTTGGTACGACCCAACTCAGACATCGCATTACGGAAAGCACTTAAACGCTGCTCCAACTGCGAACGATAGATAGCAACTTCGCCAGCATGGTTGACCAAGCGATCAAGAAGATCAGCACGTACGCGTACCTGCTCCTGAACCAAACGTTCCAGAGAGCTGTCCTCGTCTTGACCTTCCAAAGGGATTGGCAACGACAGCGGAGGGAGTATGGCAGGCGTATCTGGAAGAACCTGTGATTCTTTATCAAGAAGAGTATTTGAAGAAACATCAGCAATTAAGGAAAGCTCGGCAACCTCACCAAAGTTTGACATGCCATCATGCGTAGCACCCTGTGTACGTGCTTTGAGAGTTGCGACCAGATCGCTGGGCATTGTCACAACGCGATGTTGGCGCGTCTGTGTCAACATCTGATGCAAATAATCAAAGCTGTATTCCAGCAAGCGCATATCATCACGATTGAGCATAATGTAATCAGCCATGACTGATTCCAACATCGATTCAATGCTATGACCCAGATCACCAATCGCATTGATCCCAGCCATACGTGCTCCGCCCTTAAGCGTATGCAAGTCACGTTGTAAACCAACCAATAACTCACGGTCTTGTGGAGCTTCATGCAGCTTTGCTAATAAATTGTCACAATGGTCAAGCAGGTCGCTACTCTCCTCAACGAAGAGATCGACCAACTCAAAAGCTGGTTCATCAAAAGCCAGCAACCCAAGTTCATCAGCAGGTGACTCGTTACCAGAAACAAGGTCGTATTGATGTGCTGCTACATCTAAGTTGCTGTCAGCTGCCACCACATCACTCATTGTCGATGCGGCCACATTGTTGTATTGATGCGCTACCTCATGCTGAGGTCTATCAACAATATGCTTTTCTGGCTCGACTACAGCACTTAATGGCTCAAGCACATCCAAGTTAACACTTAAATCGTATACATCAGTCAATACATCGTTACTTAGCGACACATCCTGTGTTTGCTCCGGGACACTTTCAAGGTTTTGTTCTGCCACACTTTCAAAGTACTGCTGTTGCGACTGGCCACCATCAGGCATTGTCGTCACTAATTCAGACAAGCATGAGACCAAAGACACAAACGAAGGAATACGCGGTGAATCACTCCGCAACGCAGTCAAGGTATCGGCAATCGCTGTTGCCATTGCCGATAACACACCCACCCCTTCAACGCTTGCTTTTTGGTGCTTAGTAAGCAGGCGCTTAATATAAGTCTCCGCAGACTGCATAACCTGGGTAATTTCCGGCATCTTAGTCATAGCGAAAGCACCATTCAACGTGTGTACGGCACGTAGTAATGACTCGTTGACTGAGTAAGATTGGCCAGCAGCAGTATTTAACCAATCCTTGATAGTATCCAAATGGTTAGCAATCTCGGCTTCAAGGATTTCACGCAGTACACTGTCCACGAAAAAAGGCGCGCCCCCCTCAATCAGCTGAGGTACCAACTTTAATGTGGCTGAGTCGTCAGCAATGCTATCTGGCGACGTATAGAACGCCTCCTCACCTGATGCAACCAAATCAATCAGCGCCTGAGTTGCTTCTAAATCAGTGCTGATCGAAGCCTTACCACGTAAAGCGGCATTCATCTCCGGAAGTACCACTTCACAGGCACGTTCGACCAGTGCGACAACAGCCGGACTCGCTGCACGTGAACCATCCAGGACACGATTAATCAGGTTCTCGATCTTCCACGCAAAATGACCCAAGGTGAGAGCCCCAACCAATCGGCCACTTCCTTTGAGGGTATGAAACACACGACGGATCTGACGCAAACTGTCCATGTCATCCGGCGCAGTACCCCAGATCGTCAGCAAGCGCCGTAGATTACCCTGCTCTTCATCAAGCTCCTCAAGAAATACATCCCGGATATCACTGTCGATAATCACCCCAACATCATCTTCGAAACCTCCAGACGATAGCGGTGCAACAACAGTAGGTATACTTTGGATAACCGTCTCATCGTCAGGCATGGATTCAGTGGGCAACTCGCTGCGTCGATCTCCTTCGTATAGATCAGTAACAATGGGCTGCATCGGCTCCCCCAGCGATGCGTCGAAGATGTCGGCGCTTTCTGGCTCAACTAATGTAAGTAATTCTGATACCGCCTCCTGAAAGGTAACCGTTCCATCTTCAACCACAGTCAGTTCTGGTAGCGCTTCGTTAGGTGACATAGATTCTGTAGCCACAGCAGATAAAGTCAGCACATCTGTACTCTGTTGGGAACCAACGCTATCCCCCTCTTCAGCAGGGATGGGCCAGTAAGAGAGTGCTTCCAGACTGTTACGTGTGATTTCGAGTATGTCCTCACGTCCAGGACGTCTCTCACGCAACGCTTCTAAGTAGTATTCCAAACTGGCCATCGCATCAGCCAGAGTGTCCAGCTGACGAGCAGCAGGCACACGACGCTTGGTAATTAGCTCACACTCGATATAACGGCGTACACCCTCCAGATAGCTTGCAGCTTGTGACAACTCAAGAATTGACAACGCACCGCCAACTTCGCTGAGCAAACCTGGGACCTTAAGCAAGCGCGCTTGGTCCCAATTACTCTCAATGAAAGCAATAAAGCATTCACGGGCTGCAGTAAAATTGCTAATCGCCTCATGCGCCAGAACATCTAACGTCCGACGTGTTTCTGCGTTTGCCAGAACCACATCCGCATCAGTCTCTGCACCCAAGTTGGCGACTTGGTTGTCCAAGGAAGCATCGACATGGAGCAATGCGCCAGCGATCTCCAACAACAGCGCCTCATCAGCTTTCTCATCAGATTCAACAATACGCAATAACGCATCACGCTGTTGCAGGACCAAGCTGCCAGCCATGCCCAAACCCATCATTGCTAAAGTATCAGCAACACTACTCAGTACGGTAATCTGCGTCCTTAAATCAGTAACATCGCCACCGATACGCAGATACAGATCCAAAGCTTCTTTGACTCGGAGCAACTCTTCCTTGACTGCACTGGCAGCTGTATCCAACAGTTGGCGATTACATCCAGTCAGACTGCTACGTGCATGATCAAGTTCAACCTCAGTGGCATTGCGCACCTCAGGGTCGAAAGCAAATAACACATTCTCATTCAATCTTGATTCGCCACGCGCAGCACGGATCTCGTTAAGCAGAGGCAGAAGAACAATTGGAATATCACGATGACCGTTCTGCAAGCGTTCCAGGTAATCAGGCAGCAATAGAGTGCCGCGCATCAGTACTGCACAGGCTTCCTCGCGATCATTGACTCCATCGACTTGCATCACCTTAGCTAGCCGTTCCATTTCCTCGGCCACCATTGCGGGAGCATATAATTCAAGCATTCGCAAGGTACCCTGCACCTGATGCAGGTAATCAGCGCAAGAAAGTATCCGACTAGTGTCTACAGGGTTCTCAACGAATAACTCAATCTCCTGGCGTGCTTGGCCCAAAGCTTCATCTAGATCAGGCTTTACCCAGCCAAGCACAGCATGGCTCATCGCATCACGAAGTGCGTTCATCGAAATTCCCCTGCCACGCCACCGTTCAAAGAATGAGGTGACCACATATTTCGCTTTGATATGATGCTGTACTTCAATCTGCTCATCCTTTCCAAGCCGAGAAGCATTCAAGCTGGCAATTTGAAGTTGGCTGCTGATCGACGCAATTCAGCAGCCAACCCAGCTAAACGACCGATCGATTCAGCAGTCTTCCCAGCACCTTGTGAGGTCTGAGAAGTAATTTGGCGAATTACACCCATCGTTTGAGTGATGTCAGTAGCAGCAGCTGCTTGTTGATGAGCAGCAATGGAAATGTTTTTAATTAAATGGTTAAGCGTGTTAGATACGTGTTCAATCTCAATCAATGCAGTACCTGCATCTTCAGCCAAGCGCGCGCCAGATACTACTTCAGCAGTCGTCTGCTCCATTGAGCTAACAGCCTCGTTAGTGTCAACCTGAATTGCCCGTACCAAACTCTCGATGCGACGGGTTGCACTAGAGGTGCGTTCAGCTAAACGCTGGACTTCATCGGCAACAATGGCGAAACCACGTCCTGCTTCGCCAGCAGAAGCTGCTTGCACTGCTGCATTAAGCGCCAAAATATTGGTCTGTTCAGAAATATCGTTAATTAATTCTACGATTGAACCAATCTCTTGAGACGACTCACCCAGACGCTTGATACGTTTTGAGGTTTCCTGGATCTGATCGCGGATTTGGTCCATGCCCTGGATAGTTTCACGGACTACACCAGCACCCTCTGCTGCAATCACAACAGAACGCTGCGCTACTTCTGCCGATTCTGCGGAGTTGCGTGACACCTGTTCGATACTAGCCGCAATCTCGCTAATTCGCTCTGAGACTGTGGTGATTTGATTGGCTTGATGGCCTGCGGCCTCCGCCAAGCGCATCGCAGTGGTTTGAGTTTCATGCGCCGATACCGCAACCTTAGCCGAAGTAGTATTGATCGTGGCGACCAATTGACGCAGTTCATCAACAGCACAGTTAATCGCGTCGGCTATCGCCCCAGTCATTTCCTCGGTGACCGAAGCCTTCACGGTTAGATCACCTTCACCTATGGAAATAATCTCTTCCAGCAATCGCATGATTGCCTGCTGGTTACGGCTATTAAACTCCACCTGAGCTTGATAACGCCGCTCTTGTTCACGTGATCGGGAAATCACCGTACTCCAGGCCAGACCAACAATCGACACTACAGACAGCAACCCAAATATCACAGTGAGCCAGAAATTGGGGAAAATACGTTTATCACGTACCGAGCCAACCCCAAATGTCGAAAACGCATTAAATAATTTATTACTGTCCTCCAATAATTTACCTGAGCCATTCACCAATGCATCGACAGAAGATTGCGCAGCAAATAGTTGATGCGAAGTCGCCAGGATATTATCAACGTCCTTTTTCATTGTTATCCACAGGGACTGCGACTTTGTCAGTGCTGACAGCGTGGCATCATTGCGAACAGGGGATATCCCTAACTCCTGATTGCCATTGCGCAAACCTTCCAGCATCCTTGTGAACATCACAGAATCCCGCGCCAGCGCATCGCCGGCTGCGGCTGCCCCAACCCCGGAAGCACGCATCTCAGCGACACGCCGCGCCATAGTGCCGGCCACTACTACCTGCTGCAGTGTATTGTAGAACTGCGAGGGTGGCGCGCCACTAGCAGTCATCGCACGTACCACCTCGTTTAATTGTGCCTGAAGCTGAGGCACATTACTCACGAAGCGATCAGCGTTACTCGCTAAAACCAATGTTGCCGATTCGCTATCAATTAACTGCTTTGCATTCTTACTCAAGGGCTCCCAAGTATTTTTCAGTTGGAACAAAGCATCAGAAACCGAACTTTCATTGTTATAGCGGGCCTCAAGCTTCTTGACAGTATCTTCAATCTTGCTTTTGATTTCCTTAAAATTGGAAAACGCTTTTGAATCTCCAGCGACCGCTTCGCGCCCCTGACTAACCAACTGCTGCGACAACACCTGCAAGTTAGCCACATCGGCACTGGCCCCAGCAAGCCGCCTGCCTTGCCAAGTTGCCACACCGATATTGGCGCTAAATACAATCATCGACAATAAGAACAAACCAATCCAAAAGTTGGTACTCGGGCCGTCAAACTTTTGGCTGTTGCGGACATTCGGGGAGCTACCCATGTTCGACCTCAATCTAAATATGCAAGACGGGACCGCCAATCAGGCAGCAGCCTGTCTAAATTCAGGTGTCCGCGATAGCAGCGAAAGCGAGAACACGCACCAGGACTGGCCGTCAACCAAAAACACACGTTCAATAAAATGAGCATAACGCCCTTGGGCGAGATCACCGATCTCGATGGCATTACTCAATGAAAAACTACGCTGTCCATAGAGGTCATCGATAACCAGTGCTGCATTATCAATCCCTAAGCGCATGATGAGGACACGCTGCCCCTCACGTAATACGGTACGCTGTCCTTCCAAAAACTGTTTAAGATCAATCACAGGTAATAGACTACCTCTCAAATTACCTACGCCTAACAACCAAGGCTGAGCACCCGGCACTAATGTCACCGTAGGCATTGGGACAATCTGAACAACCTCACTAAAGTCAGATACTAAGTTTCTGCTTCCAATACGATAGCCAACACCGCGCCAAATATCGACCGAAAAAGGCTTTTCAGGCAACTGCATGCTGTGTAAGAGACTACGCCGTTCGTAATCATCAAGAATATCGAATGGGAAACGCATCAGATGAACAGTCAGGTTAAACAGCTAATTTTAAAGGATTAACATATGTACGGATGGCACTTAACAACTCCTCGCGTGTAAAAGGTTTGGTCAGATATTGTTCGGAACCAACCACACGACCGCGCGCCTTATCGAATAAGCCATCTTTAGAAGAAAGCATGATCACTGGAGTCGACTTAAACAAGTTATTGTTTTTTATCAACGCGCAAGTTTGATAACCATCCAAGCGCGGCATCATAATATCGACAAAAATAATCTGCGACTTCTGATCAGCAATTTTCGCTAAGGCTTCAAAGCCATCAATAGCGGTAACCACCTCACACCCTTCACGCTTAAGAAGCGTTTCAGCGGTACGTCTTATGGTTTTTGAGTCATCAATGACCATCACCCTAAGACCTGCGAGTTCCTTGCCGCTAGCAACACTTTTAATCATTGCCAATATCCTCATGCGCACAGCGCTCTGAATCTAAATACTGTGTACTGCAATAGCAGACGCAAACAGTAACCGTGAATGAAAATGTGCTGACAGTCAAGAAAAACAACTAAAAACTGGCAAGCACTGGCAATTGCCGTATAAACGAGGAACCTAGCATCGCATGCAAGCACCATATAGGGCAAAACAGGCACACTATTAGCTCCCTAAACTCGCTAACATCGGCATCTCTGTTTCAAATCAGGTTGACCTTTAATGCCGTTGGACGTCGTTGTTGTGATGGACCCCATCACAGGTATCAAAATCGCCAAAGACACCACCTTTGCATTGCTGCTGGAGGCGCAGCGTCGCAGCCATCGCCTTCATTATGTGCACCCTGGTAGCCTCAGCTTAAATGAGGGGCGTACCTTCGCGCAAACCGCACCGCTTCAAGTACGCGACAACAAGACCGACTGGTACACCTTGGGGGAGTTCAGCGAGACTCAACTCGGCCAAGGGCAAATAATCCTGATGCGTAAAGATCCTCCAGTCAATGCTGAATTCATCTACGACACACAGTTGCTTAGTATCGCCCAAGCCGCTGGTGCTCAAGTGATTAACCACCCACAGGGCCTACGCGATCTCAACGAGAAAATAGCCGCGCAGCTATTCCCACAATGTTGCCCACCAACTCTTATTAGCCGTGATATGAGAGCACTGAAGATGTTTGTTCAGAAGCAAGAGCAAGCGATTCTCAAGCCACTAGACGGGATGGGTGGGCATTCGATATTTCGCAGTAGCAACGGCGACCCCAATCTCAATGTGATCCTGGAAACGTTGACAGATGGCGGACGCACACTGGCAATAGCGCAACGCTATCTGCAACAAATTATCGAAGGCGACAAACGCATCCTACTGATTGACGGAGTCCCTATAGACCATTGTTTGGCTAGAATCCCACAAGGTGACGAATTCCGCGGCAACATGGCTGCTGGAGGCCGCGGTGAGAGCCGCCCCCTCAACGAACGCGACCGCTGGATCGCCGCTCAAGTCGGGCCAGAGATGCGACGCCGTGGCATGCGTTTTGTCGGAATCGACGTGATCGGCGACTACTTGACTGAGATAAACGTCACAAGCCCCACCTGCCTACGCGAATTAGACGCACAGTGCGGCCTGAACATCGCTGGACAACTGTTCGATGCAATTGAAACTGGAGGCTGATATGGATGCGGTCAATACAGCCCAAATCCGGGAACGTCAACGTCTGAACACAACACTGGTTCTGTCGATTCTCATACACCTTGCGCTGATTCTAGGAGTAGGCTTCGCAGTCACCGACAAAGCTCCCTTAGTCCCCACCCTGGATGTCATCTTTAGCCAAACAAGTACCCCACTGACGCCCAAGCAAGCTGATTTTCTAGCTCAAGCTAACCAGCAAGGCGGCGGAGATCAAGATAAAGCGCAACGCCCGCGCGACAGCCAACCTGGCGTGATACCCCAAGAGCAAGTGGGAATCGCCCCACAAACACAACGCGCAACACAAGCACGCGCACCAGAACCAATCCAACCGAACGTCATCACCAGCCGTTATGGCAAACAACCGCTTCCAGTACAGCAAACACGTCTTCAAGATCGACATTCACAGCCTAACCCCACCGATGCAAAACGTGAACAACGGAATGCAGAGATGGCACGCTTAGCTGCTGAAGTAAACCTACGCTCAGAAGAGTATGCCAAGCGCCCAACTCGCAAATTTATCTCAGCCAGCACACGCGAATACGCTTATGCAAACTACCTGCGTGCATGGGTTGATCGTGCCGAACGAGTCGGCAATCTGAACTACCCGGACGAGGCACGGCGACGTCGGCTCAGCGGCCGTGTGATTATCACTGTGGGCATACGCCGTGATGGCAGCGTAGATAGCAGCAGAGTACTGATTTCTAGCGGCTCCCCACTGCTGGATGCGGCCGCATTACGCATCGTCCAACTAGCACAACCATTCCCGCCACTTCCCAAGACACAAGACAATGTCGACATCCTACATGTGACCCGCACTTGGCTATTCCTACCTGCCGGCAGCTTGCATGACAATCACTGACATGACACGCATCCATGCGCATTTATTTATCATAAATTTATTACGATGCTTGACCATGCCAATGCCACTTTTATAAAACCTGTAACCTTTGCAGCCTCTGACATCGTTCCAGGGCGCGTAAAAAATGAAGTTTTCCAAAGATTTCTTAAGCCGTTCTTATGGAATAACCAGCATTGATATGATTCAAATGGATTCTATTCTTTCAAGAACAACTCACCTCAATCCCCATAAAATAAAATTACGTTGAATCCAATAGTTTGAATCGCACAGGCATAGAGGCCAATGCTAATTTTTCATTAGAGAGGAGAATACTCGTGGATTATGTAGATATATTGTCAGAAAAAACGATAACGATACTAATCTTTATATGTTTACTCGTTTTTTCTGCTATCTATATCTCTTGGCGAGTAAACTCTTTCTACCCTATTCATATGCGCTTACTACGCTTATTTATCAGCAAGAGTGATATTGAGGACGCAGTTATCAGCAAACACTTATCGAATCAAGCGGCTTTAATTACTTTTCGTATGGCTTTTGGTATTCAGTCTCATACCTTGCGTGATGCAAAAAAAGTAGCAAATTTCGCAGAAAGTAAAAATATATCATTGAATCTTATTGGGAAAGCGGGTGCAGCATTTGATCTGAATACGTGCAGCATCAACAAGAAAAAAGTACCAAAGAGAATTTCATGTGTTTTATTATTCATACTCTCAATGATTTTAATCTTTGCAGCACTCATGTCTGGAGTATTCGCAACAAGCAATCGTCTTTTGGGTCAACTAAATGAAACAGGCACTTGGATTTTATTATCTGAGAATGAAGCGAAAATCGGATCTTCTTTTTTTAATTTACTTGGAAGAAATGAAACTATAAATATACAAAATTGCAACGCTAAAGAGATCGTTACAGAAAAAAGACTCAATAACAGAGACCATCAAATCATTTGCGGCATATGGAATAGTGCATCCATAAAAAAGTCACTCCAGAAAAGTATCAACGGGCAGCAGAAAGCCCTGATTATTTTGATGATAGTACTCCTTTGGTTCTTTATAGACTTAATCAACACCACAAAAAATTGGTATTGTGCAATTCAACTAAATTCCATATTGGGCAGTAAATCATAACCATCCGTTTTACAACTTAAATAGTTACCAAGCCAGGCCAGCCAAGCTTTCATTAAAGAGCGCCTAAGAAACGCCGCATCAACGGCCCCGCCTTCCCGTTGCACTGTCGCTCATCCAAGGAAGAAATAACAGGGTGGGAACCATTTGAGACATGCGCAAAAAATTAGACATGCATCTCAAAAAATCATCAAAATAAAGCTATATCAATCCACTTAGAAATACTGAATCACAGTGCTTATAGACCTCATCTTGAGACCCAAGCTATACATACTTTTGACCCCATAAAAAACTGCAACTCTCAATCAATTAGACAAGTGTTCAATGGCCGCAACACAACACAGATACTCCCCTAAGCGTTGCAGTAACGCTAAGCGGTTAGCACGCAGCATCAGATTTTCATCGTTAACCATCACCTTGTCGAAGAACTCATCAATGGGTGGCCGTAACCGTGCCAGACATGTAAGGACACTGACATAATTTTTGCAATCTAATGCACTGCGGGTATCGGTGATCACACCTTCCAACGCCACGAGTAACCCACTCTCTGCTGGTTGATCGAACAATGTCGCATCGACTGATGCTGGAATCTTAATTTCAGCCTTACGCAAAATATTACGGATACGCTTGTTGGCAACTGCCAGCGCCTCTGCCTCTGGAAGAGCAGCAAATCTGCCGATTGCATCAAGACGGCGATGAAAATCGTATAAAGAGACAGGTTTAAGCTCAGCGACTGCATTAAAGTGCGTTGTTGGAATGCCCTTATCCGCATAGTAACCACGCAAACGCTCTACGATGAAATCGTAAAGCTCTTCAATTCTTGCAGATTTCTCATCACTGACCTGGGGCACCGAATGCTTAACAGCCGCTTCTTTTTTCGACTGTTTCACTGATTCCTGTGCATGACGCTCCTGCTCAATCGTCGTCGCAAACGCGACCCAGTCTGACGCTTGATCCAGTAGCACTTTTAAATCCAGATCGAACCGACTCTCAATAATTGTTCTTGCCAATCCCAACGCATTGCGGCGTAACCCAAAAGGATCCTTGTTACCAGTTGGCTTCATTCCCACAGCAAAACCACACGCCAGCGTATCCAGACGCTCGGCGAGTCCGAGCACCTTACCCAACGGCGAACGTGCGATCTCATCACCAGAAAAGCGAGGCCGATAAGCATCCTCAATCGCCATTGCGACCTCGGGTAACTCACCACTAATCAAGGCATAGTGATGACCCGCAACTCCCTGCAATTCCGGAAACTCATTGACCATGCGAGATTGCAAGTCGTTTTTACTGAGCAACGCAACACGCCTGGCAAGCAATGGATCTACCCCAATCTGTGGCGCAATCGCTTCAGCCAGTACCAGAACTCGCGCAACCTTGTCAGCCAGCGTACCTAACTTCGCATGATAGGTGACCGTCCTTAGTCGCTCTCCCATTGCTTTCAAACCTTGCTTGAGATCCTCATTGAAGAAAAACTTAGCATCAGAAAAACGCGGACGGATCACACGTTCATAGCCCTTTGCGACCTCAGCAACATCATTGGACTCAATATTGGCAATACCGATGAACTTCTCAGTCAACTTCCCCAAACTATCGAGTACAGGAAAAAATTTCTGATTCACCTCCATTGTTTGGATCAACGCCTCCTGCGGCACCTCAAGAAACACACGCTCAAAGCTACATAGCACCGCCGACGGCCATTCCACCAAATTCACCACCTGCGCCACATTATCTTCAGTGATCCGCGCGACTCCACCAACCTGACGCGCTACGGCCTCAATCTCAGCAACAATGCGAGCACGACGTGCGGCAGGATCCACCAACACATAAGCAGCCTGAAGAACATCAATATAATTCTGCGGACCACTCAGCGACACCGGCTTGTCATACAAAAAGCGATGACCACGACTGATACGACCAGCCTTCACCCCCATAATCTCAGCCTCAACCACATCCTGCCCAAAAAGCATCACCAACCAATGGACTGGACGTGCAAATAGATATTCATGAGCGCCCCAGCGCATCGGCTTGGGAATAGGCATCCCCGCAATTGCTTCAGTCAATATTCCTGGCAACAACGCATCCGTACGCTCGCCAGGCACCACCACCCGATGTACGAAACGCTCGCCCTTGGTATCACGAATACGCTCCAATGTCCTCCAATTGACACCACATTTAGCAGCAAACCCCTCCAACGCCTTCGTGGGCTTACCTTCGGTATCAAACGCAGTATTCAGATAAGGGCCAAACAATTCGCGATACTGCTTTGGCTGCTCCACTGCCACAGCCGTGAGTAACACAGCAAGCCGACGCGGAGTCGACAGAGACTTGGCCTCACCATGATCGACCACAATGCCGCGCCTCTCCAACCCAGCCAGCACCCCCTCGAAAAATGCTCGCGACAAGTTCGGCAAAGCATTGACCGGCAATTCCTCGGTCCCAAGTTCGATCAGCAGTGGTTTTAGTTCAGTCATGACAATAGGACCTTGGTCTCCGTTTCTTCCGCGAATGGCAACTAGCGGCGCACCACAGTGATTCGAAACGGAAAACGGATAAAGGAGGCAACTAGCGCCTCAAGTTCGGAAAACCCAGTTTCTCACGCTGAGCGTAATAAGCCTTCGCCACCTCTTGTGACAGTGTACGTATCCGAAGAATGTACCGCTGGCGCTCAGTGACAGAAATTGTGCGACGCGCATCAAGTAAATTGAAGCAGTGACTTGCCTTGATCACCTTCTCATAGGCAGGGAGTGGCAAAACAGCCTCGACCAATGATTTAGCCTCGCGCTCGCAAGCATCGAAAGTGTGGAGTAACTCAGTCACATTTGCGTGCTCGAAATTGTAAGCGCTCTGCTCCACCTCGTTCTGGTGGTAGACATCGCCATACGTCACTGGCGTACCATCCGGGCCATACGTCCACACCAGATCGTAAACGTTATCGCAGCTCTGCAAATACATACACAGCCGTTCCAACCCGTAAGTGACCTCACCCAAAACGGGCTTACATTCCAGCCCGCCAGCTTGCTGAAAATACGTAAACTGCGTCACCTCCATGCCATTGAGCCAGACCTCCCAACCAAGGCCCCAAGCGCCCAATGTCGGGGACTCCCAGTTGTCCTCAACAAAGCGCACATCATGCACCAACGGATCGATACCCAAGGCCTGTAATGAAGCCAAATACAACTCCTGAAGGTTGTCAGGGTTGGGTTTCATTGCAACCTGATATTGATAATAACGCTGCAAACGATTCGGATTTTCCCCATAGCGGCCATCGGTCGGACGCCGACTAGGCTGCACATAAGCAGCATTCCACGGTTCCGGACCCAACGCACGCAAAAAGGTGGCCGGATGAAATGTCCCGGCCCCTACTTCCAGATCTAGCGGTTGAACCAACACGCACCCCTGCTCTGCCCAGTACCGATTGAGAGTCTGGATCAAACCCTGAAAGGTTGTGCTGGTAGAAATAGACAGTACACCCCGAGAATCAGACATGCAGCAAACGCCTTATGAAAGCAGGACATTAGTATACTCACCGAACTGCTGCACTATTTCATGACCAAGATACTTATTGAGTCACTCCCAGCCCATGCAGAGAGCACTGGTATCACCCCTAAAATTCCGACCGACAACCGTACATCATCAATGACTGTAGAGTCTGAACCTCAATGAAGCACTCAGGCTCAGAGCGAGATCAGAACAACTCACCTGTTGATCTCACGGACGACTCGCATTCCTACTAAAACGCATCATCTCTCACAGCATCGCAAACCAACCACGCCCTTCAACACGCCCGCTCCCTCCCCTAGCCACGATAAGCGTTGCTAATCGGATAACGTCGCTCTCGTCCAAACGCACGCTGAGACACCTTCGGACCCGGCGCTGCTTGATGACGCTTCCACTCATTGATCCTTACCAAATTCAGCACATAGTCAACGACACCCGCCGCATAACCAGCGGCGATGATGTCCTCACGTGACTGCTCTTGATCCACATAGAGAGACAAAATGCCATCAAGCACCTCATAGGGTGGCAGCGAATCCTGATCAGTCTGCTGCGCCCGCAACTCCGCCGAAGGCGGCCGATGAATCACCCCAGGAGGGATCGCTAATACATCGCTAACCCTATTACGCCACTGAGCCAACTCAAACACCTGGCTCTTATAAATATCTTTCAACGGCGCATACCCACCACACATATCACCGTAGATCGTCGCATAACCAACCGCATATTCACTTTTATTGCCCGTCGTCAACAACAGCCCACCGAACTTATTGGCCAACGCCATCAAAATCACCCCACGGCTTCGCGATTGCAGATTCTCCTCCGTCGCATCTGGAGCCATTCCCGCAAACAACGGCCCCAATGCGGCTAACAACCCCTCAAATACCGGCTCAATCGCCACCGTTTCCAGCCTAACCCCCAAACTATGACACTGCTCCGCAGCCAAATCATTGGACAACTCAGCCGTATAACGCGACGGCAACCGCACCGCAGTCACCTGATCAGCACCGAGCGCATCGACAGCGATCGCAAGCACCAACGCCGAGTCGATCCCCCCCGACAGCCCCACCCAAACCTTAGAAAAACCATTCTTACGGCAATAATCCTGCACCCCACGCACCACCGCACGCCACACGAGCGCATTGATGCTCACCTCCGACTCCACTACCCATTGCAACGGGACGAAACGGCGCTCAGAACGCATATAGTCCACCACGAGCCACTGATCGGAGAACGCTGCCGCCGCAGGATGCACCCGGCCATGACCATCAACCACTACCGAAGCACCATCAAAAACCAACGCATCCTGACCTCCCACCACATTGAGATATGCAATCGCTGCACCCGTCTCACGCGCACGCTCGGCTAACAACGCATCACGCTGCGCGTGCTTCCCGCGCTCATAGGGTGAAGCATTCGGCACCAACACCAACTCCGCACCACCACACACCGTATCGGCCAGCGGCTCAGAGAACCATAGATCCTCACAGATCAACACCCCAACCGGCACCCCTTTTACTTTGAACACACAACGACTGCCATTGGGATCAACTTCAAAATAACGGCGCTCGTCGAACACCGCATAGTTGGGTAACTCACGCTTCCGGTAAGTCTGCTCAACCTGGCCGTCACAAAGCACACTGGCCACGTTGTACACCACACTCCCCGCACTTTGCGGCCAACCAACCACTGCAACAATACCGTGCGTCGCCGCTGCGATGCGTTCAATCGCCACCTGACAATGCGCTAGGAAACCCGGACGCAACAGCAAATCTTCCGGCGGATAACCACTGAGCGCCAACTCTGGGAACATCACCACATCAGCGCCGTGCTCATCCCGCGCCTGCTCAATCAACGCGATGATGCGCTCAGCATTTTGCGCCACAGCACCCACAGGAAAATCAAACTGCGCCATCGCAATACGCAGAAATTCGGACATATCTCAATAACCTTATGCATATCCCTCTTGCACACCGGCAAGAACAGTCAACGCCCACTGAATGAATAGAGCCTGCACACCCACCACTTAGTAAAGTCACAGAACTAAACGGACCCACATTATTTCAGAAGCCCAGGCAAAGTCGCTCCATCTACATCAATGGCACGACACCCTATGCAAAAATAATCCAAGCCCCAGCATGTCCCATCCCGCACTTCACCGACACAGCGACTACAAAAATGATGATATGACCGCCCTAATCACCTCACACCAAACACCCTATGGCCTACATACAGCGCACAAGCCACAACACCTTGCCGATAAAACATCCCTCTGCCTCAAGAGCAAGCATGAATAGATAAATGACCAAGCATCTACACCTAGGTTACTGCGCACCGTATCCCCTCTCTGACACACCATGCGACTAAACCTCAATCGCCACATAGATCACCTTATGGCTGCTCGGACGCAGACATACCCCACTCATGATTGACTCCACACGACACAGCAGCAGACAGCTTTGATTGATCACACACTGCCGCGCCCACCAACCCATACCGCTGAAACCTGCAACCCATTGCAAAAACCACATTCCAGCAACTAAAAACTGCCAGCACAGCTATCACTCTCATGCGTAACATCGCCAGCCAACACATGGCAGGCCAATCATTGATCACCGCTAACACCGGAAGACATCACACACGGCATAACAAAAATTAGAGAATAAAACGCATCACCGCATCTTTAAGAAAACATACCCAAGTGAAACCACGCAACGCACAACACCTGTCATAACCTCATCGTGCTTGTATGAAACAGTGATTGCCTCAAAATACTGCACCACTGAGCCATCCACACCATAAACACTGGATTCCCATGCCGCATCCTTGCCTCTCCTGTGGCGCCTGCTGCGCTTACTTCCGCGTCAGCTTTCATTGGAGCGAAGCCGATCCGGCACTAGGCGGCAATGTCCCGATAGAACTCACCGAACCACTGCGTATCCACGAACGGGTCATGCACGGCACCTCACAAACACATCCACGCTGTATCGCACTGGATGCGCAGATCGGGTATCGCAGCCGCTGTACGATCCATGAGCGGCGTCCCTCCGTATGTGCTGCCGTCCCTGCTTCCCTGGAATTCGGCACACGCAGCCAACAATGCGACACATCACGGCGAGCACACGGACTACACCTGCTGACCGAAGCCGACTGGGCAGGCGTGACCAACGCAGAACGCAACCCACTGCCGAACGAGTAAACAACATCACCGCAACCGCCAGCAACACCCGCAGGATGATCCAATCATGCCCCTCCCATGTGCCTGCTTTTCAAAAAAATAGCGACCCACAATCACGATACAAGCAACACCAACACCGGCAATCAGTCATGCCCCTTGATCCGCAAGCACCAATACGGCGGCGACCTTCCCAGCACCGCACCACAACACCCAGCAACGCAATACAGGCAAGCGCCCTTATCCCTGATCGCGACTTCCTGCCTCCCCCTACCTCTTGAGCCTCACTACACACTTACTTAATCACGACACTGCATGGCGCGGCACACAAGCACTACCGACAGGATTGCCCGCAAATAAACACAATCCGCCACACATGCAATTGCACCTATTACTATGGGTGCGCATCAAGAAACGCACGAATCGCCGGCACCAGGACACTGCTCTTATCTTCCAGAACATAGTGACCGGCATCATCAAAAACTTGCACCTGCGCACCCGGCAAAGCAGCGCAGAATTCATCCAAAAAATGATGATCAAACACAATATCCTGCATCCCCCAACCAATGAACGCAGGACGATCAGCAAAGTTGGGCAGTGCCTTGCCGGTAGCCTCTAACAACGGCCAAGCACGATCACCTGGAGCACACGGAATATCCTGCATAAAACGGATGATCGAAATCCGATTGGCCCAACTGTTATAGGGTGCCAAATAGGCACGGCGCACCGCACGCGGCAACCGTGTTTCCACCCCCAACCAGGCCGCACCCAGTGCAAAAGCATTCAACCCACGAACCATCCATTCACCAAACCTCCAATCACGCCCCAAGGCAATCTGCCACGGCATCTTCTTAGACATCGGCATCGGAAATACTGCCGTGTTGGTAATCACCAAGCGCCGCACTTGCACAGCATGCGCCAACGCCCAGCCAAACCCGATCATGCCCCCCCAATCGTGTACTGCCAGCGTCAACGGCGTGACATCGTCAATACCCACATGACGCAACAACGCATCCAAATCATCCACGCGAGATTGCAACGTGTAATCGTAACGTGGCACCACACCCGGCGCGTCCCCCGGCTTATCTGACAGCCCCATACCAATGTGATCCGGAACGATACAACGATACCCATCACGCAACGCTGCCACCAAGTGACGCCAGTAATAACTCCACGAAGGATTGCCATGCAGCATGACCACCACCGCTGCGTCACGCGGACCTTCGTCCAGATAACGCATCCTGATTCCCGGACGGACCTCAAAACACTGCGAGAGAAAGGGGTAATCGTGATAGCTCATACGTGACGTAACCGATCCAATGTGAAAACGCCGTCTGTTTCTAGACGATGCTCTAATACTCGCAAGTGATGGAACACCCGCTCACCGCGCTGTCGGCCCACGATAAACACCCGGCCATACTCCGGATGGACCGCAGCCGCTTTTTCTACCTCCCGCGGCTCCCCCCACAGATGAGCCCCTTTGACTTCCAACAATGCAATCTGTCCATGCGTATTACGCTGCGTCATGGCCACAACAAAATCAGGGTAAAACCCTTCCCCATCGTCCCAACGATACAGCGCCACCGATTCGGGACGGCGTACAGGATTACGGTGCCACCAATGCACCAATGGGCTTGCATCAAGTTGCTGCGCCACTGCAGTTTCATCTTGATTGAGGCCCTGTGGAAATACCCCATACAGCCCGCGCTGCGCCCTCTGTAGAGGCATATCGCTATGCAACTCAGCCGGCAGCGGCACTGCGACATCAGCGACTTGAGCATGGCGGAAACGTCGGTAGGCCACTCGTAGCAACCCAGGATGACGGATCAATACCAGCTCCAATTGCTGCAACAGCAGCTCCTCATCCTCCGGAGGTTCAGAACCGCTCTGCTCAATGGCCTGACGAAACTTCTCCAGCAAACGCAACTGCAACTCCCGGTCATTCGCCTCAGACAAACGTAACCGTATCTGCTCCGCCTTTTCGGCGACCGCTACCGGAGCCAGCGTCGCCCAAAGATCAGTCTGGCACTCCTCCTCACTGTGCTGCACGCCGGAGAACAGCGCCGATTCAACACGCATCACACGCTCACGGACACGAAAACGGCTCGCCAGTACAGTGTCATTAAAATCGATGAAATCCATTAGCTGTGCCTCAAAATCTGCAGGAGGATCAGGCAAGCGTTCACTACGCAACATGGCAGGTGCATCTTCACGACGTCGGTAGTGTTTGAACACGCCCTGCCCCATACACAGTAATGCGTTTACAGTCGATGTTGTTGATGCGGCGGCATCCTTTCGCGGGTGTCCCGGCTGAGCGCCGACCCATTCCAATATCCCCTGAGCGGCACGCGTCCAGGGTTCCCATCCTTCCTCAATGAGTGGGTCACCGAGCGCATCCGGCGCCATCTGTGAAGTGCGCTCCACCGCATCCAACGCCACGCCCTGGGGCGAAACCAGCAGACTCAATGGTTCACCACTACGCACCACTTGTACGTGCGAGTGCTCTCCAATGACAGTAACCACGGTCTGCGTGCCCAGCTCGGGACTCTGGGTCGTCAATGTATTGATCTGCTGCCCTGCGTCTAGCAAGCCTTCTTGAGACTGCGCATTAGATAAGAAAACGTATCCGTAATCCAACGACTCCGGAAGAGTCACGCGCCCTTGCAGCAACGCATGCTTGCGCACGATACGGCCAATCACCTGGATACCAAATGCAGGGTCCCGAGCACCACGCAATGCTGCCAAGGTAAACGCACGTGGCGCATCAAATCCCAAGGCCACCGCCATCTTAAAAATCAGCACTTCCACAGTAGGATCGTTGGCCAGGGATAACAACGCTGGATCCGGTTCATCGGCCGTATGTATCCGTACTGCTTCGTGATCAAAGTGCAATTGCTCCGTCAAAAAACGCCGTGCCTCGTCTTGTGCCGCACGGCCATCCGGCACCTGCACCAACATCAGCGGCGTCAACGCCACACCAGCATCAGCCAGTAGACGCTTGATCATCCGATGTGTTTCGGCACACTGACGCAAGGCCAGGTGTTCAAAGTCAATCAATTGTGCCGCATCCCCATCTTGCGCAATGAAGCGCACCATACGCACGCCGTATTTGAGCAACCCAGCCTGCACCGCATCGAAACGGCTGACCATCGCCCACTCTGCCGCTTGGCCTACCATGTAACCCGTCGCACGCTCAAATGCCATCACATCTGCATCACGCGGCGTGGCCGTCATCAGCAGCGCGTAATCTGGCGCCAGAACAGACTGAAAAAAGAGACGCGCTTGATGGCCAGACAGCGCCGTATGGTGCGCCTCATCCACCACACACCCAATGCGGACGCCCTCTTCACGCGCCAACGCAAGCAACACATCCAGTGACATACCGCTGTCGCCGTGGGTTCGCGCCCGACGGCCTTCCGTATTGCGCACCGCCACAGCGGCCCAGGTGACGACAAAAACACCACCACTACGCACCGTTTCCCAACAACGATCTGACTGTAGATCGAACACATCCAGTTCCGGCGCCTGCGCCGCAATGACCTGACGCGACTGCTCCACAAGTCCAGAGAACGGCGCAAACCAAAACCACAGAACGCGCTCACCTGTGGCGGACACACGGCGCATTGTTTCCACCGCGATCAATGTTTTACCCGCACCGGTGGGGGCGCACAGCACGGTTACGGCATCGTTGCAACGTGCCTGAGTCCATTGCTCCGGTGGCGCACCGGCAAGCTGTTCGTACAAACGACGTACTTGGTTAAAACGGGCAACGATCCCCGCACACAAGGTTTCCTGAAATTCTTTAAGCGTGGCAGGCATGATTAATCTCCGAAGCATCACCGCAGCGAGGGAGGAACCAGCAAGCAAGACACTCTGCACAAACGGGCAGTGATGCTGGCATGCGGTGAAGAAATGTTTTGGGTTGATCGTGGCGGTGTTTCACCATGTCGCTCAGTACGATGCGGTCATCAGCAACGATGCAGGGATCCCGAACATTGTTGAGCATGGCAGGCCTGTTCAACGTCCGAAGCGTGCGCGCAAATATTGGGGAATCGGCAAGCAAGACAGCCCCCCGATGCGTTCGGTTAAACGCTCCGGCGCCCAGCTATACAGCATAGCCCCAGCTGTCGCACCAGCCAGCCATGCATCCAACCTTGTGATGGAAGACACGCGGAAATCCGCCAAGTAAGCCAGGACATCGCCAGATTCACCATCCACAGTAAAACCACATGCCGGCCACGGTGTCAGTGGTTTGCCATGCAGCAGTTGCAGCGCATGCCACACTTCGGCATGGTCCAATTTCATAGTAAGACGATGCCGCGGAATCCGGCGTGCCCGCAGGTAAGCAAAACCACCGCCCAACCCGGGGACTGCCTGCCCCTTGGTATTGGTATAGCCGCCCAGCACGCGCCGGAGGCGCTCAGCGCAAACATCACGGCATAGATTTTTGTCTGGTTGTGCTTGCGTCGCTTCGGTGTTGCTGATCAGGATGAATTTGCGGTGACCGCCATCTTCGGCGTTGAGTTTGGCGACGGCCTGCCCAAATGTTCCAGATCCTGCAAAGAAATCGAGCACTGTATCTCCAGGATTACTGGCAATACGCAAAATCCGCTCCATCAGTTGTACTGGCTTTGGCGTAGAGAAAACATCACTCGAAGACTCAAACTGCAAGACATCAAGCAATTGTTTTTTTGCATCCTGTGTGTGTCCCACATTGCTGTAAGTCCAAAGCGTTTGAGGAACAATGCCTTGCTTGACTTCATTAAGAAAACGTTTGAGCCGTGGCGTGTTATTACCATCCTTTCCCCACCAGATGCGATTGTCGGCATCAAGCTCAGCAAATTTTTCTTTTGATATCCGCCAATACATCCCGGGTGGCGGGCCTGAAATTACCCGATTTGAAGGACAGGTAATCGGATAAGTTCCTAAACTGTAGAAATTCCTTGCCGATAAATCGCCAGAAGTCCAAGGGCCACGCGGATCGTTGTCTGGGTTTTTGTATGCCTTATCCTGCGTCTCGCTACGCGGTAATGGATTCGATCTCCATAAAGTACGGTTTCTTGCAAAAACGAGGATGTATTCGTGATCATCAGAAAAATGTTGAGCTGTATTCTTTGGAGAAAAAATCTTCTGCCAAATTACATTGGCGATGAAATGATCATGTCCAAACACCCGGTCCATCAACATCCCCAAGCGGAATAATTCGTTGTCATCAATACTGACAAAAATCACGCCATCATCGGCAAGAAGTTCCTTGGCCAGCTGCAAACGGCGATAGATGAATTCCAGCCACAGTGAATGGCGGTAACGGTGCGTCTTGTCAATGAAACAGTCGTTGTAGACAAAGTCGCGGTTGCCGGTGTTGTACGGGGGATCGATATAGATACAGCGGATCGCACCGCGGTGCGTCATGCGCAGGGCGCGTAAGGCGTCAAAGTTATCGCCCTCAATAATCAGGTTGGGCCAGGGGGCAGCGCCGTGGCTCAGGCTGGTATCCAATGACAAGGCTACGTAATCATCGTTCACTGCCGCATCTGCTTCGATCTCGTCGCGCTCCCACACCAGTCCCAATTGACGTTCGGCGTCTCGCCGCTGTAGCAAGCGGATCAGTGCGTCGCGATCCAGATGGTCGTATTGACTCGGCATTGGGGTGTTATTTCACTCAGGCCACCTGACAGGTGGGCAGTTAAGGAACGTCGTTAGATCGCAAGGTGAATCAAGGGGTGATCAATGCACAGCGTTTGTTCTGGTGCCGCTGGCGGGCGTATCACATGTATCTCATCTGGCACGTTGAGGGGAAAGCCACCGGAGAAGTCATGTTGTCAGCCTTAAGATCTTCTGCATTACATCATGTCCTGGAGTGTTGCTAGCGTGGCTTAACAAGTACCACTTAGGAGTACCACTTAGGGGATGGGGATCGCAGCAACACGCCAAAACACCAAAGCTGGTTTATGCAGGATGCACTGTTCTCCGGTGCACCGCTGCATTTTGAAGGATGCTCTAAACGGTTCCAAGGAGGCGCAAGCAACATCGGTATGGTGCAGATCCGTACAGAGAAAATGACTTGCCTGGATCCAAGCCATCGAAACGCCTGTCTTGAGGTGCCACCACATTTTGATTTCCAAGGCAGCAGAAGTGCGGAGGTGGCGCCCAGATACGCTTGAGAACAATGTCTTGAGGTGGGCACGACTGTATTTTCCATGCGTGCGGTTGCATTGAGCATTGATCTGTAAGGAATGAACATGCTGGGAAAATCCGAAAGATTCTCAGTCATTTCTACAAGATCAAGTGCCTATCGGCCCATTTTGGAATCACCACACAACTTCTGCCATAGAACAATTCAGCCCCGAACCAATACCCAGCAAGGCAATGCGGTCACCTTTTTTGAGACGGCCCAGTTCCTTGAGCTTACTCAGCACAATCGGCACAGAAGCGGGGCCGATGTTGCCGTACTCACGGAAAATGGTCATCACCTTGGCGGGATCAATACCGAATGACTTGATAAACGCCTCAGTGTGTGGGCGGCTGACCTGGTGGATAACAAACTGATCCAACTCCTCCACCGCCCAACCCAGCACTTGTTTGGCGACAACAAAGGTTTTCTTTGCTAGTTTGATCCCCTCAATGAGCATCAAGCGGGTGTCAGTAACCATGCGATCCAGATTCCCGCAACATAGCTTGTTCCATTCAGTCGCAGAGCGGGTCACTCCCCCTTTGTATTGAGGTGCATCAGGCACCAAAGCGGTACGCGCCAGTACCATCGCCACCGCACCGCACCCCAGGGTTAAGGCCGCCATTTCCTCGCGGAACTCCTGCTCGGTAACACCTGGGGCACTCATCCGCTCAAGCGTTTTTTCATAAACACGGTTAGCAGTCTCGGCGTTAACCACCAAGGCATAATCAATGTCCCCACGCTCCAGCATTTGTCCCGCAATGTCCATGCCGTTTAGGAAGGCCAGGCAGGCATTGGCCACATCGAAGGCAATGCATTGCTCGCCAACACCAAGGTTGCCGGAGACAATCGAAGCAGTGGACGGTTCTAGGTAATCGCGACTCACCGAAGTGTTGACCACCAAGCCGATACGGTCCACAGCCACCCCTGCATCCTGCAATGCTTTACGCGCTGCCATCGTTGCAACATCGGAGGTCTGTACGTTGGTATTCCACAACCGGCGTGCATTGATGCCGACAATATCGGCGAAGACATCGCTTTTAATGCCAATCCGCTCAAGCATCGGTTGCAAACGGGCGTTAATTTCCTGCGACGTGAGTGTACACGGGGCATCAATGTGAGCCAGTCCCGCAATCGAGACATTATTGAAGAGCATAAAATGAGTACGCTAAAGTAAATAAAAAAATAGAGCCAGATTCCAAAAAGAGGTTTCCGGCAGTTTAATTAAAAGTTACTTTAGCGATTAAACGCTTTTAATGCACCTTGATAGTGTTCCAGACTAGTGCCACTACCACCTGTGCCGCGTTGTGACATCAGCGACCACCGCAACGGAACGCCACAAATCGCTGTGTACCGTCAACAGGCTGGCCCAGCGCTTGAACTGTATTGGCGTTGATTGAAGGGGCTTCATTACGCGCCAGGGTTTCCAACTCATCCTGCACACGTAACGCATTCCGTGTATAGAACCCAATTTTATTCTTGACGGATACCGTAATTTCACCCTGTGATTGGCAGTCACTCGGCACCGTCCCCCAGGGCAATACACGCACTGTTTTTCCAACTGATTCAATCGGGACCCAGGTGCAGGCAGAAAGAGTGGTCACAAAACACAAAGCAAGGATCAAAACACGCATAGGACAGTTCTACAATAAATGCATCGAAGTGTTTGATTGTGCCGTAATCGTCGAACTTGGCAATGGTGGTATTACCTGTGGTTAGAGAATTCAAGCTCAAACCTTCAGAGCGTCACCATCATTGATGCGTTACTCTGCTCATTAAGATGCGCCGAACAAATTAAACAGTGGCTGCCTCGACGCTGACGCTACACTGATCTCATGTCCATGCCTCTCTACGATGTGCTGCTGTACCAGCCCGAAATACCCCCCAACACCGGCAATGTCATCCGCCTGTGTGCCAATACTGGCGCGCGGCTACATTTGATCGAACCACTCGGTTTTGATCTGGATGACCGGCAACTCAAGCGTGCTGGATTGGACTATCACGAATACGCCCGGATGCAGGTACATCCCAACCTGAGCAGTGCACTGGCTGCAATCGCACCACGACGCCTATTTGCGCTCAGTACACGTGGCCAAGTGCGCTATGACACCCCGACTTTCCGCACGGGAGATGCTTTTATTTTCGGTCCGGAAACCCGCGGTTTGCCAGACACTGTGTTGCATACCATCCCGGAGTCTCAACGCCTGTATTTACCGATGCAACCACAAAGCCGCAGCTTAAACCTCTCCAATGCCGTCGCGGTGATGGTATTTGAGGCATGGCGGCAACAGGGTTTTCAATGACAATGACAATGACAATGACAATGACAATATTGTGCTGATCTTGCTCATGAGCAACACTACGTTAAGCCAGTGAAGCTAAGAGCGTGCTTTTATTAACTATTCCTAAATAAGATGATGTTTCAATAAGTGCATGACTAAAAATTTGCAGTAAAATTTCCCTAAAAAAAATATATAATTAGAGAGTAATAATGAAATCAGAAAACGACAATGCTGATTACAGCATTATTCTCTCTCAACTGAGAATCGCGAGACTTTTTGGGCACAACTTACTGGTTCTTAAAGATAATTCTGGTAAGTTAATATCAGAAATAGACGGACTGGCAACCAGCAAAAACGGGGAAACAAAACCTGTTGGGTATTTGCCTTCTGACAGACTTAAAGCGTTTGAGTTCAAGTCTGCGTTATTATATAAAAGCTCACAGGCGCAGATAGCATTGATCAATGCGAATAAGGAAATCTGTCTGAATAAATGGAATGTTGCATTAAACGCAATTACTCTTATCAATACAAAAAATCTCCCCTATCCTATATTTGGGCTCGGTAAAAATAGTAATTCAGTAACCAGTACACTGATAAGATGTATGGATCTGCATGAACCCCAAATACCCTCCGGGGGGATTGCCCCATTTTCAGGGGAAATACTGCTTAGCGAAGCAGAAATAGAAAAACTCCAGAGCGCGTTGATCTCAAGGTAAAAACAGGAAAACGCAAATTGCGGACACAGACTGTTCAGGTACCCCTTAGAAGCTGAAGCACTGGTAAGAAGTAGATTGCTACGACCTATGAATTAACTTCGCTGCTGCATATTTGTCGACACTCACATCTGCAGTGAGTAGCCTGATGCCATCGACAATAGCCTGTGACATCAAAAGCATCTTCATGTAGTGGAGGCACAAGGTGACAATGGCCAACGCAAGATTGCTGTAGATCGGCAACTGGTTGTACCCGTTCTCCAACAAGCTTCTGCAAAGTACACCTGGACCCATCTTGAAATCGTTGCGGTCCAAACCCCAAATACGGCAATCGCTTTCACTTAAAATTGGATCAGGCGGACGTGACGCGCCTGAAAAAGCATATCAAGGCAACTAGCCTCAACCATCACTCGTCTTTCAGAATATCTCCTACTTGGCCTACCCATCGGCTTTGGAATAACTTTCAAAGCGGCAATAAACCTTTGTTCTTCCATAAAACAAAACCGTTTGACCTGGAAAGAGTCCGGTGCGTTGAGAGCAATGACCCAGGCATTCCAGGATCCCATCCTGACACTGGGAAGACCTACAATGCTACCTCACTCCACTCCCGGCGGTTTTGCTTTATGGCATCCGATTTTCTGCCCGTGCATCGTGCACTGTTATCTGTTTCCGACAAAACAGGGTTGGTCGAGTTGGCACGCGTGCTGCTGGCCTACAACATTGAATTACTGTCTACCGGTGGGACCGCGACAATCATCCGCGAGGCTGGTCTCCCAGTGCAGGATGTGGCCGACCTGACAGACTTCCCGGAAATGATGGACGGCCGCGTAAAAACACTGCACCCCGTGGTACACGGTGGTTTGCTCGGACGTGCCGGCATCGACGACGCCGTGATGGCCAAACACGGCATCGCACCAATCGACCTGCTGATAGTGAATCTGTATCCCTTCGAACAGATCACTGCCAAAAAAGATTGCACGCTGGCCGATGCAGTGGACACCATTGATATTGGTGGCCCGGCGATGCTGCGCTCGGCGGCAAAGAATTTCGCGCGTGTGGCTGTGGCAACGTCACCGGATCAATATCCTGATCTGCTTGCTGAACTGCAGGCGCACCACGGCCAGCTTTCCGCCGAAAAGCGTTTCGCATTGGCCGTGGCGGCGTTCAACCACGTTGCCCAGTACGATGCGGCCATCAGCAACTATCTTTCGAGCGTGTCCGACATGCACACAACGTTGCCGTTGCGCCATGAATTCCCAACTCAGTTAAACAATACCTTCGTAAAGATGACAGATCTCCGTTATGGGGAAAATCCGCATCAAAGCGGTGCGTTCTACCGCGATGTACATCCGCAACCTGGGACGCTGGCCACCTTCAAGCAACTCCAAGGCAAGAGACTCAGCTACAACAATCTGGTCGATGCCGACGCCGCATGGGAATGCGTACGTCAATTCGAAGCGCCGGCCTGCGTCATCGTCAAACATGCCAACCCTTGTGGCGTCGCAGTCGGGACGGCGTGCAGTGATGCTTATGAAGCAGCGTATGCCACTGATCCGACGAGTGCATTTGGCGGCATTATTGCTTTTAACCGCACGTTAGATGCGGTCACTATGCAAAGCATTCTAGACCGTCAATTTGTCGAGGTATTGATTGCGCCGTATTACGATGCAGACGCCCTCGCCTATGCGACCAAGAAGGCCAATGTGCGCGTGCTGCGTATCCCCAGCACTGGCGCGATGAATCGCTATGATTTCAAACGGATCGGCTCTGGACTATTGGTGCAAAGCGCCGACAGTCTGAACATCCATTCGGGTGCACTGAAGGTGGTCACTCAGCTTGCTCCCACCTATGCACAACAACGTGATCTGTTGTTTGCATGGCATGTCGCCAAGTATGTCAAGTCAAATGCCATTGTTTACGCCAAGGATAATCGCACGATTGGTATTGGCGCCGGACAAATGAGTCGCGTGTATTCAGCGCGTATCGCTGGTATCAAGGCAGCCGATGCACATTTGGCTGTCACAGGCTCAGTGATGGCCAGCGATGCGTTCTTTCCATTCCGCGATGGCATTGATGCCGCTGCCGCGACTGGAATCAAGGCAGTGATTCAACCGGGCGGTTCGATGCGCGATAACGAGGTGATCGCGGCGGCTGATGAACACGGCATTGCCATGGTCTTCACAGGGATACGGCATTTCCGGCATTGAACGGAAATGGGTTCCGCGGATGCTTGACAATGTGTTTTTGGCTTGAATAGCTGCATATGACACAAGTACTGCAATGCATCCGATGCAAATAGCAAAACCAACCGTGACAGACCAGGACGCTTCCCACAACACCATTGATGCGAACGCCATGCTGCAATCCACTTCTCTCTCCATTCTTTCATTTCATTCCCTATGAAACTCCTTGTTATTGGTTCTGGTGGCCGTGAACATGCGCTGGTCTGGAAACTCGCCCACTCTCGACGTGTCTCTGAAATCATCGTGGCGCCCGGTAACGCAGGCACTGCTACAGAAACTAAATGCCGTAATGCACCCGTCCAGGTCACCGACCTGGACGGGCTGTTGGCGTTGGCACAGCGTGAAGCGGTGAACATCACCGTGGTAGGTCCTGAAGTGCCACTAGTAGCGGGCATTGTTGATTGCTTCCGCGCCGCCGGGATGCGTATTTTTGGGCCGACAGCCGCCGCCGCACAGTTAGAGGGCAGTAAAGCCTATGCAAAAGACTTTATGGCTCGTCACGGTATCCCCACGGCGCGCTATGCGGTGCATACCAATGTCGACGCTGCAATCAGCGATGTGCGGCAGCAGGGTGCCCCCATCGTCATCAAAGCCGATGGGTTGGCGGCAGGTAAAGGTGTCATTGTGGCGATGACCGTGACCGAGGCTGAAGCGGCCATACGTGACATGTTGTCCGGCAATGCGTTCGGTCATGCAGGGGCACGGGTGGTCATTGAGGAATATCTTGATGGAGAAGAAGCCAGTTTCATCTCAATGGTCGACGGCACACACGCGCTGCCGATGGCCACCTCGCAAGATCATAAGCGCGTCAGTGATGGCGACATAGGCCCGAATACGGGGGGCATGGGTGCTTACTCACCAGCACCAATCATCACGGACGAGATCCATGCGCGGGTGATGCGTGAGATCGTTAACCCAACCGTGGCGGGGATGATCGCTGACGGTACGCCGTTCATGGGATTTCTTTACGCTGGTCTGATGATTGATGTCCATGGCGCTCCCAAAGTCATTGAGTTCAATGTACGTTTTGGGGATCCGGAAACTCAACCGGTAATGATGCGTTTGCAATCAGATCTGTTGGATCTGATTGAAGCGGCACTCAATGGCGATCTTGACAAGGTGCAGGCGCAGTGGGACCCGCACCCATCGCTAGGTGTGGTGATGGCGGCACGGCCGTATCCTGAAATGCCTATCACCGGGGAGGTCATCTCTGGCTTGGACGCGCTCCCAGCCAATGTGAAGGTATTTCATGCGGGCACCGCTCTCGACGTGGCGGGACGCGTCGTCACGGCAGGTGGGCGTGTGCTTTGTGTAACCGCACTCGGAAGCAATGTGTCCGAAGCACAGCGGCATGCCTATGGCGGTGTGGCATCGCTGCATTGGGCCAACGCATTCCAGCGCAGTGATATTGGCTGGCGCGCCATCATGCGGGAGCACACTGTACGTTGAGCGTCCATGGCCCTGCGTGACTCAGGAGCAGAATCGGTTTGTATCTATATAGGACCTGGGAACGGCTTGCTCATGAACGCGCGCTGGCTAGCAACACTACCCTGTCCAGCGGCGCGCTTTGGACTGTGTCCGATGTTGTTAGCCATTGTTAGCAGAGAAATGATCACTCCATCTTAGGCAAGCACAACGGTATCCATAAAGTGCACAACCCTAGCTGCGATCCCAATCACAATGCCATCCAGATTGAACTGAAATTCTGCCTAGTAACAGATGTATTGCTGTGGCTTACATTGAGGCATCACGCGATACTATTTCCACGCCGTCACAACGAGACTACTTAAGAGGCTCATTTTCTGGAACTGTAAGTATGAAAATTGAGTGCATCGGCCTGAAATACGCACAACCGTTTTACAACGCCCATCTCAAGAACACATCAGCCTTCCTCGTTCGTTTTCAGAGTCAAGAGATCAGGGAAACACGGGTTTTCTCCTTTCCGGTTTTCTTAGTCCCTCTATGCGATTTGAATCCAAATTTCTGGAAAAACCGGTTTGAGCAACTCCATTAGATCCTGGATAAGTAACCTTAAGTTCGGGTTCAATCATCTGTGGACACATGAGAAAACCAGCTACTTCCTGCGCGTGCTGATCGCACTGTCGGTCACAGTTGCTATGTGCTGGAAGACGAACCACCTGGATGCAGTCGGAAGCCTTTTCTTGGGAATCATTGCCAGTGCTATCGCAGAGACTGACGATAACTGGTTAGGCCGTAGCAAGGCGGTGTTGCTATCGCTTTTGTGTTTTGTTGGCGCCGGTGCCAGCGTGGTGTTTTTATTCCCGCATCCAGGATGGTTGGTGCTGAGTATGGCGATCTCAACGTTCACGTTGACTTTACTCGGTGCACTCGGCGAGCGTTATGCCTTGATCGCTCAAGCTACTGTGGCTTTAGCCATCTACGCAATGATCGACGTTGACCGTGGCGGGGATCAGCCGTGGCATGGTGTCACGTTATTGATGATCGGTGCTACTTGGTATGGTGTGCTATCGATTCTATGGGTCCTGTTATTTGCCAACCGCCCAGTGCGCGAACGGCTGTCACGATTGTTTGAAGAGTTAGGCCACTACCTACAACTTAAAGCCGATTTACTGGAACCAGTGCGGCAAAGCGATTTATATGCCATACGCTTGGCGCTGTCTGAGCAAAACGCACGCGTAGTCACCGCACTGAACGATGTAAAAGACGTGATCATCTCTCGGTTCGGTCGCTCTGGTCGGCCCGGCATGCGCTCTGGGGTGTACTTTCGACTGTATTACATGGCTCAGGAGTTTCACGAACGCGCTAGCTCCTCACACTATCCTTATGAAGCGCTGACCGAGGCATTTTTCCACAGCGACATCCTGTATCGCTGCCAACGCCTGCTCAGCCTTCAGGGGATACTCTGCGCCGGATTGGGGAAAGCAATCCAGCTCGGTCGTCCGTTTATTTATGGTGATGATACGAGTCTGGCCAGCGAAGATTTATACAAGTCGCTAAGCTTCTTAAAAACCCGCACCAAAGCAGCACAAAAGCGCTTACTGGGTGCGCTGGATCTGTTAGTAAGCAATCTGCAAACAATCGAGCGACGTCTCTTTGAAGCTGCACAGTTGGATACCGCCACCGAGCAGATGGACATGCGCTTAAGCGATTCATCCCCACACAGTTTGAACGAAATGATGACACGCCTGGGGGAGCAACTCACCCCCAATTCGATACTGTTCCGACACGGTCTACGTATGGCCATCGCATTAAGTGTCGGCTATTTGGTGGTCCATTTGATGACTACCATCAATGGCTACTGGATTCTATTAACGACTGCCTTCGTCTGCCGCCCCCACTACGACGCGACGCGGCTGCGCTTGATACAGAACATTCTGGGTACGTTGCTTGGATTGCTGGTTGCCTGGGTGTTAATGCAATTGTTCTCCAGCATCACATTACATTTGCTGTTTGCTCTGCTAAGTACGCTTGTCTTTATCCTCACCCGTACCGAACGTTATATGGTTGGCACGACTGCGGTTACAGCGATGGCGCTGTTCTGTTTTAGCCTCATCGGCGATGGCTTTGTAATGATCTGGCCGCGTTTGTTGGATACCTTGATCGGCTGTGCGATTGCTGCTGCTGCGGCATTCTTGATCCTTCCTGACTGGCAAGGCCGACGGCTGCATAAGATCTGCGCTCATGTGATTAACACTTGCAAGAATTATCTGGAAAAAGTCCTCGAATATTATCGTGATCAGCCCGTTGATGACCTGGAGTACCGTATTGCACGTCGCGATATGAATAATGCGGATGCGGCCTTATCAGCAGCGCTAGCACATATGCTGCGTGAGCCTGGGCGCTATCGCCGCAACCTTGATACTGGATTCCGCTTCCTGGCACTTACCAACACGTTACTAGGTCATCTGTCGGCGCTAGGGGCACATCGCGCACCACTGGCAGACATATCAAACACAGCGCAGTTAGACGAAGCGAGTGCTTATGTAGGAGAAGGATTACAAGCCATAGCACGTGCATTGGAGAAACGCAAAGCCCCTTCTATTATGAAAGAAACACAGATCGAACAAGAGTTGATTGATGCACTGGAAGCCATCAAGGAATCTGAAGACCGCACCCGTCACTTGCTCGCGATTCAGTTGGCGTTGCTATTGCGATTGTTACCGCAACTACGTGCCGGAGTCACTGCACTGATGCAGCCGGCACCGACTGAAGACAATCCGGATCTGGCCACCACGTAAACCATCTGTTCAGCACCTGATGGAGGAATAATGCTCTGCATCACTGATCAAAAGCGACTGTATGGCTTTCCCACTCCAAGGGTGCTGAGAAGATTGGAAAGTACTCGACCAGGAACGCCGATAGGTGACGATAGACATAAAGTGTTTGATCAGTATGCCTAATACAGTCAAGTGAAGCAGCTAACAATCACTAGCAATATCAGTAGTGCGATCCACAGCAACAGCACTCGCCACACCAGGTTCATTGCATCGCGCAACTCAGGCAGGTGCCGCCACACCGACACTAAACCAGAGTTGTCATAGTCATCCAATTCCTCGCGCACCTCGCCGCGTACGCTGGCGCGCGCCACATCACCGAGGAAAGCAAGCCCAAAATTAAAACGGTTGCCGCCTGCTTCACGCCAAGCACGAAACACGGTATCAAAGTTACCTACAAGCGCCATCGACAGTGCCATTAGCTGCGCCACTGGCCATTCCATCATCGACAAAAAACGACTCGCCCCGCGTCTGTTAGCAGGAGACAAATAGGCCGACAAACGACTCTCCACCGCCAGCGCAGTCAATCGGTACAAGACCGCACCAAAAGGCCCCAGCAACAGAAACCAGAACAACAGTGCCAACCAACGTCGTAATGCGTTGAGCACCACAGCTTCAACCAACGAAGGGATATCCTCATACAAGCTCCCCCCGGCTGCCTGTAGTTTTTTCACTGCCAAGTGTCGAGCTGACGCATCGTTGGCATCAATCACTGCTTCAACATCGCGATCCAGATCACGGGGGCCCCAGGTCCAACTCACCACAGCCACCCCAAACAGCAATGAAAACAGGCCATGCCAAACACCGTCCAACCACCATTGCAGCATCATCACCCCAAATAAGAGTGGTGCCAATGCTAACCACAAGCCGTATGAGGTCTGCCATAGGTCATATGTCTGGGGCAGACGACCAATCCAAGCCAGCCAGCGGCCGAACCAGTCGAAAGAACGCAATGCTGCTACCTGGACGGGAATCAGATGCCCCAAGGCAAGCGCGACAATCACTGCTATCACTGTAATGAACATAGATGAAGTTCCTCCTGGCACGATTCTAGCTGAGCTATCTACGACAACCATCTCCTAGGATTCATAGCTGTCTGCACATTCAGCCAGATATGCATTACGCAGGCATACCACAGGAGCAGCAGGCACAATGAAAACCGACAGCAGTAAAGTAATTATCCAGAGGCCTTCAGCACTGTATCCGTGCTTGCATTCATAAACTTAAGGCCCTACTTTCGCGAAGATCACAAGCCCAACTAGCCTGATGCTCGTTCACCACTCACTCACACTCTCTGCCTGTCATCACGTGCTCAGAGAAATCCTGTAAAAAACAGCTATCAATCAATCTTGCGATCTCTTTCCAAGTACTTAAGAGAAGAAGATCTAGAAAAGATCACCGTGAGAAGCAACACAACATGCCTTACCAAATGTCCGATTGGCTTTTCTCACCAAAGCCGATTGCATCGTTTCAGCACAATTATGGCAAGCAATGCGCCGAAGTCAGGATCAAGGATCATTAAGCCCTTTGCTACACGTTGCTGAGCAAACAATATGAACCTTTAGCTATATCACCCGAAATTAGATTCAAGTAATGCTACAGAAGATCAATCAAACGACACAATTCCCGTTGCCAATTTGAAACATCTCGACTAGTAAGTACGACAATAGGTGCAATTCATTACAGAACCATGCACCAAAAAAATAGGACGGGGGAAACTACCCCCCCGTCCTAAACGTTTTCATTGCTGAAAACCTGTATTTACCACTGATAACCCACACCTGCACCAATACCCACTTGACTACGGGTATTTGCACTACCGCTGAACTTGAATACCCAACGTCCGCTTTCAGAAACCGAAGAAACACCCACCGCAATGGCAGATTGCCCTCGGTAACTACTAACGCCTACGGAGGTCATCCCGCGTCCCGGAATATAAGCCTGTGGGAGATTTGCTGTTGCAATTGCTGCCGCCACACCACCGTCAGTATCCCTACGAAGACTCCCTACAACCCCATCCGTATACTGTTTGGCAGTGATCAAGCCTTGATTGAGTTGGCTTACATTGACCGCATCAGTATCAGCAGTGCCAGCGGCTACATTCGTCACCTGCCTCTCAGAACCAGCCGATCCCACAGAAACAGTGTTTGCACGGTCGGCTACTGAATGGTTACCAATGGCAACCGCATTGTCAGCAGACGCACTGGCTTTATTACCCATTGCAATGCTATCGGCACCAGAAGCGGTGGCACCGACACCAATCGCTGTTGCATCGACTCCAGCTGCAATAGGAGTGGCACTATTGTTCACGCTGTTCACCTTAACGAAAGTCTGCCCTTCGCTAAGGCTTTCTATCTTGTTATCAACATAACGATTGGCATCTTGAGCCACTTGATCAAGCTGACGCAAATTCACCGCATCCGTCGCTTCTTTGGCATCAGCCACATTACTCACTGTGCGGGTTTCACCCTTGGAAGCATCACCTACCGAAACAGTTCCCACCGTATTGTTCTGTACGCCTGAATATTTACCGGTGTAACTCTCTGCCCCACGCGCACCATCTTTTGCACCATCGCCCAAGGCCACGCTACCATCAGCGCTGGCAACTGCGTTACGACCGATCGCCGTGGAGCCTTTCCCACTAGCCGCCGCCCCTGAACCGATTGCTGTCGCTCCTTCAGCGGATGCAAGCGTGCCAACACCAACGGCTATAGACCCAGTGCCTGTCGCACCATCACCATTGTAGTTACCTCCTTGGGTACCACCATCATATGTACTGTAGTAATGGACTGATTTAGCGCCGGAGCTCGCCATTGCAGTATTAAGTTGGCTAAGATTAACAGCATCCGTGTCCGCAGTACCTGCGGCAACATTCGTTATCTTTTGGCTGCCAGCATTAATACCAGAACTGGTCACCGAGGGACCATCCGTAATAACTAATCCCATCGAACCCAACGTCACGCCACTCCCCACTGTCACACCATTGGTCGTCATCACCGTGTCGCCAACGGTCAATTTGTCCAGCTTCAAACTGCTGGACAGATTGAAAAGCACATCATTGCTGCCGCTTTCTTTGCTGATAACGATGTTTCCATCGGTATTCTTCAGGTCTACCGACTCACCCGGCGCCACATTACTACTGTTGGCTCCAGAAGCCAGCAAATTCCACCCCTTACTGGCCGTACTGCTCACCGCTTGCAACTGGCTAAAGTTGACGGCATCGGTATCTGCAGTACCTGCGGCAACATTCGTTATCTTTTGGTTACCGGCGCTAATGCCCGAGCTGGTCACAGACGGACCATCTGTAATAACTAATCCCGTCGAGCCCAACTTCACGTTACTACCCACCGCCACACCATCGGTCGTCATCGCCGTGTTGCCAGTGGTCAAACTGTCCACTTCTAAAGCAGTGGCCAAATTAAAAGTCACATCATTGCTGTCGGTTGTTTTGGTGATTAAGAGGTTCCCATCACTATTCTTCAGATCCACCGACCCACCCGGCGCCACATTACTACTGTTGGCTCCAGAAGCCAGCAAATTCCACCCCTTACTGGCCGTACTGCTCACCGCTTGCAACTGGCTAAAGTTGACGACATCGGTATCTGCAGTACCTGCGGCAACATTCGTTATCTTTTGGTTACCGGCGCTAATGCCCGAGCTGGTCACAGACGGACCATCTGTAATAACTAATCCCGTCGAGCCCAACTTCACGTTACTACCCACCGCCACACCATCGGTCGTCATCGCCGTGTTGCCAGTGGTCAAACTGTCCACTTCTAAAGCAGTGGCCAAATTAAAAGTCACATCATTGCTGTCGGTTGTTTTGGTGATTAAGAGGTTCCCATCACTATTCTTCAGATCCACCGACCCACCCGGCGCCACATTACTACTGTTGGCTCCAGAAGCCAGCAAATTCCACCCCTTACTGGCCGTACTGCTCACCGCTTGCAACTGGCTAAAGTTGACGGCATCGGTATCCGCAGTACCTGCGGCAACATTCGTTATCTTTTGGTTACCGGCGCTAATGCCCGAGCTGGTCACAGACGGACCATCTGTAATAACTAATCCCGTCGAGCCCAACTTCACGTTACTACCCACCGCCACACCATCGGTCGTCATCGCCGTGTTGCCAGTGGTCAAACTGTCCACTTCTAAAGCAGTGGCCAAATTAAAAGTCACATCATTGCTATCGGTTGTTTTGGTGATTAAGAGGTTCCCATCACTATTCTTCAGATCCACCGACTCACCCGGCGCCACATTACTGCTGTTGGCTCCAGAAGCTAGCAAATTCCAGCCCTTGCTTGCTGTATCGCTCACCGCTTGCAGCTGACCGAAGTTGACGGCGTCTGTATCCGCAGTACCCGTTCCAACATTGATGATCTTTTGGCCGGCAGCATTAATGCCCGAACTGATTACCGAGGGACCTTCCGCAATCACTAATCCTGTCGAATCCAAGGTAACTCTCTTGCCCACCGTCACACCATCGGTCGTCATCGCCGTGTTGCCAGTGGTCAAACTGTCCACTTTTAAAGCAGTGGCCAAATTAAAAGTCACATCATTGCTGTCGGTTGCTTTGGTGATTAAGAGGTTTCCGTCACTATTCTTCAAATCTACCGACTCACCCAGCGCCACATTACTGCTGTTGGCTCCAGAAGCAGTCAAATTCCAACCACCACCCACAGATTCAGCAAGCAACTTCAGCTGGGCAACATTCACCGCATCCGTATCTGACCTACCTGCCGCCAATCCTGTAAGTTGACGTGTCTGGGAGGTGCTAGAGGTTATATTACCGATACTGACTGCCCCCAGCGTGCTTCTCCATATTGAAGTGGAAAGAGTCGAGGTGCTCTTGGTGACCGGATCATAGCCAGTAATGCCAGAAGCGGTCGCAGCCAGCGAGCCTTGTCCCAGTGCCACACCTCCTCTTGTGGTGACACTGCTTGATGCACCAAGCGCTATCCCATTGGCAATTGATGTCAATGCTCCATTACCTATCGCTATCGCAAAATTGCCTGTAGTGGATGCACCGGTCCCTATAGAAATCGCATCTTGAGATTGCGAACGGGCCGTAGTACCAATCGCAATCGAACGCAGTCCCTGTGCTACAGTGGCGCCGCTGGTATTCCCGTCCGTTTGGGAACCTTGCCCTGAACCGATGGCAATCGAATCTATGCCAGCCGAGCCATTCATGGTAGCAATGCTGCCTAGGCGCATAGAATAAGTTGCACCAGAAATATCGACTAGCCCGAGTTTACCCTCATTGACATATAAGGACCCACCAAGAACCAGGTTTCTATAGTCATAAAACAGGGAATACTCTGTTTGTGTGAAATCTGGCTTGCATTTATCGTTAGAAGCACTATGAATGAAGGATGTCTGACTACTGTCGCCCAGTATTTCTACGCAATTTTCAGTCGAGTCGGAATTTACATAGACTTGAGCTGATACTTTCCCCGTATATCCCGTTGAGGCTGCAAGCACTGTCAATAAGACAATATGCAACTGCCTCCGGTCGTGCGGTTTCGCGCTACGCTTAGCTGTCATCGCATTGTTGGAACGTCGTGGCTGCGTACCTTTTTTACTTGAAGCTGCTGATGTCATCACTGCGTGTTGCAGCGACCGACCGATCTTGTATTTCGGCAAAAATAATGGATCAACACCTTCGATTCCACCCAACCGAACCATGGGCAGTGCAGTATGAATTTGCATAACAATACTCCTTAACTTTGGCTCGGCAACACCGAGCATTTGAGACTATGAATTACTGTGGATTTTAAGAACTGCCAATAGAATTAAGATTGAGCAAATTTATGGAATTGATTTTCGTTGCCTATATGGCTCTCCTAAACATTGCAATTGTACACAAATAAATGTGATGAATGTACGATTTTAGTATCGAGCTGTTAATTGGTGATACAAGAAAACAATTACTGAGAAATAGATCTTAAACAGATGTACGCTTATAAGATTGACCATAACAACCACTGCTTATAGTTATCGAGAAGTCAAAAGTAAACACGAGTCGCAACACAGCAATCTACAAGCAGGCGATAGCTTAATTATCAGATAGAAATAGACCAACCACTCTCAGCATCCTCAACAATATAATCACATCCACCAACGTAGAATACTGCATCATCAATACCACAAGGTCAGTTTGAAAAAATCCCGTACTGATACAAATATAGTCAGTATTTAAATTGACATTTTCCAAGGATCTCCCTATTCCAGCCACTTACTTAGATCACCTTTCCAGAAATCGGTATGAAGCCTTCTCAGATTGCTTATTCTTTTGCGATCCATAAACTATTTCATGAATATTTAATTCATCTCCAAATCAAACGCATTTTCAATGTGACATTATTGTTTTTATATAGTATTCAGGTTGATCCGTCGTTGAATACCTGATCAAAAAATCCATGAAAGTGAAAATAACGTCAAAATATTATTAATAGTAATATACCTGCACGAATGAGGTTCACTTGACTGGATCTGTCATAAACACAACCTGCCATCTATAATCAGCACTTCTAAAATTCATTATCAGCCGTATTTAACATGTACCCCCTTACCTTTCAAAGAGAGTGAGTTCAGGTACCATGCATGTTACACATACTGTTTGCTCATCATGGACCATTCCAAACAACAAAACGCATCCATCACCCAAGCTCAGGCAGAAGAGGCCGTACGCACACTTCTACGTTGGGCCGGCGAAGATCCCACTCGTGAAGGCTTGCTCGACACACCACGCCGTGTCGTTGAAGCATACGGAGATTGGTTCAGCGGTTACCGCGAAGATCCTCATGACTACCTGCAACGCACTTTCGAGGAAATCTCTTGCTACGACGAGATGATCGTACTACGTAACATTACCTATGAAAGCCACTGCGAACATCACATGGCACCCATCATCGGTAAAGTTCACGTTGGCTACTTGCCAAACGGCAAAGTCGTCGGCATCAGCAAATTAGCACGCGTTGTTGAATCCTATGCGCGCCGCTTCCAGATACAGGAAAAAATGACTGCGCAAATTGCAGCATGTATCCAAGACACATTGACCCCACGTGGCGTCGGTGTCGTGATTGAAGGTGCACACGCATGTATGACTACCCGAGGTATACACAAGCGTGGTGTATCAATGGTCACCTCAAAGATGCTCGGCACCTTCCGCGAAGACGCACGCACCCGCGCCGAGTTCTTACAGTTCATCGAAGTAGGTACCAACGTGATCGACTTATGAATGACTGCGGCCACATCGGCAGCTACCGTTCCCTTCGCTACCAAGCACTCTAGAAGCTGTGGTTTCTGCCGATCAGGTTCCTAAAATCATCGGATTTTTTTAGGAATCTTTTACTTGTTATCCGGCAACGTGCGCCACCTGGCTGCTCGTGTACCTCACGTGCGGCCACAGCACATTGACTAATTACATTAAAAACTTAAAAACGCCATAACTTTTCTCCGTATGACCATGCACCACACAATTCGATTCAGGTGTAGTGGCCACTCAGAAGACGCAACCTTGAGTACACGAGAAACACAACAAAACCGCTACGCTACCTACATCACCCAAGAAGACTACAGCCATACAAGCAGCAGTTCGAATGCAAAACTATGGACATAACGCGATCACGTGCAAGCCAAAAGCAACATCAACGACACACTCAGACAACAGCACAGCCGTGCAACAGACAAACGTATGAAAGCACCAAAGATCGAATACACACCTCCCCAATGACATCAAAACAAGCCCGCATATTCAAACCACAGCACACCATAAAAAAATACCGATATATCTCAGCTTAGAGAGGCATACCTCAAAGTATCGGCGTCACTTCGGCTTCACTCCTGCTGCACGCTATGATTCATTGCCTGACCGCATCCATCTGGAGTACACATGAACCCGATCCGCCCATTCCTGGACAAGACACCACAACTGGGTTGCACCGTATACATCGATCCAACCAGCACCGTGATTGGTGATGTCGTCCTGGGCGACGATGTCTCGGTATGGCCACAGACAGTCATCCGTGGCGATGTCAACCAGATACGGATTGGCGCACGCACTAACATCCAGGACGGCACCATCATCCACGTCAGCCACCACAGCCCCTATAACGCTGCCGGATATCCAACCCTCATTGGAACAGACGTCACTATCGGACACGGCACCATCATCCATGCCTGCACCATTGAGAAGCTATGTCTCATCGGAATGGGTGCCTGCATCCTGGATGGAGTCACCATCAAAAAATACGGCTTCGTCGGTGCCGGAGCTGTCATCAGCCCCAACAAAATCGTGGGTGAAGCAGAACTTTGGCTCGGTAACCCAGCACGCCTAGTACGCAAGCTCAGCGACAAAGAAATCGAAAGCCTGCACTATTCGGCGCAGCATTACGTCAAACTGAAAAACCGCTACTTAGATTTAAGCGCAGAAACCACGACTACCCCCTCTGCCTAGCACTCACGCCACATAATACCCTCATCACTGCCACACCCAAGGCTCCATCACCGACAGCCGCTTAAGGGGAACATCGCTGTAGGTCGATTCAGATTCCCGATACATCCACACATTCATGAGCAATGGAACAACGCCTCTCCTCGCAACCGCCAAAATCCAAGCACCACCACAGTTTCTCCACAGCATGCGCTCAGTCACACACACTGCATTGCGCCCCATCGAACGGTGTCAGTGTCTCCCCCATTCTTGAGAGACCAAGCCACACATCCAACGCCAACACCTCCGGATACGATATGTCCATACCAACAGGCCACCAATGCCACGGAAATAATACCCTGCACCGATTCGGACATTTTCAAAACAAAGCCATCTGCGGCGCAAAGAAAAACATAGCCGAACGCTTATTCAAAATACATGACGACAAACATTGCAGCAGTAATTACCTATCCAGCTCAATGACATTTGAAGATCCCAAATACCGCGACATTTGCGCGAAACGTGCATCTCAAACACTCAACAAACTTTCAAAACCCTTAAACTAAAGTACGTTGGCGGACTGCCTCAAACAACGTGACCCCTGCTGCCACCGAGACATTCAAACTTTCGACCTCCCCTGGCATTGGAATCCGTGCAAGCACATCACAGTGCTCACGCGTCAAACGACGTAAGCCGTCCGCCTCGCCACCCAACACCAACGCCACGTTGCCACGCAGATCCAATGCATACAACGAAGTCTCCACCTCGCCCGCAAGCCCATAGATCCATACATCCTGCTTCTGCAATTCGCGCAAGGAACGTGCCAGATTGACCACCGCAATGACTGGAAGACGATCCGCCGCACCAGACGACGTTTTGCGTACCGTCGCATTGATACCAACAGACTTATCTTTGGGGATGATCACCGCCGTCACCCCAGCCGCTGCGGCACTACGCAGACAAGCCCCAAGATTATGAGGATCCTGTACTCCATCCAGCACCAGCAACAATGCTTGACCTCCAGCCGCATCAACTAAATCTTTTAGATCATGCTCCTCCCAGAGACGAACAGCCGCATAACGCGCGGCCACCCCCTGATGGCGTACCCCACCTCCAACCCCATCCAACGCTTGCGTAGTCACCCGGCGCACCTCAATTCCCTTGCGCCGCGCATTTTCCTCAATATCAAGCAACCGTGAATTCTTACTGGCAGCCTCAACCAGCACCTCACGCACGTGCTCAGCATCATTCTCAATAGAAGACACGACGGCGTTGATGCCAACAATCCATTGGTTTTTCTTATTCATAGCGTAATGAGATCCAGAGCTGAAAAAAACGAACTATCGTAAGCATTGATCTCCACTAGGACCAACAACAGCGCGCATCTAACGGCCTTTACTGCCCATCACAAAACAAAAACTGATATCAACCACACTGCATGCCACATTCAAAAAACAATTGGAAAATCTTCATCTCAAAAATAGCAGCGGCACTCTTGCTTCTTTTTGACTCCAACGGACTGATCAGGACTACAAGCTATCCAAGAAGGCTGCCTTGAACAGCCAACAGGAATATGGAGAGACCAGCGGATCGTCCCGCCGCACATCCACACCCATCCAACATCCCGCGATTAGCGACACTCCAAACCACAGTAACGCCTCCCCTGCTCGCCAAGTGCGACACAGCACCTTCAAACCAACTGCGGTCAGCCCCAAACATCAATGTGACGTCACATACAACCGCTTCGCCCGCAAAACCTCAACAGATCACCGCGTCTTGACGCCCTTTTTACGCTTGGTCGTCGCCTTGCCACGTAGCACCGGAGGCGACACCTCCCGCGTAACCTGCTCATGCATTGACTGGTCAACCAACCGGAAATCGATCTTACGCTCCTCCATACTGGCTTTAAGCACCAAGACACGCAGGCGATCACCAAGCCGGAACACACGGCCACGACGCTGACCAACCAGCACCTTGCGAATCGGATCAAAGGAATAATAATCCTGCGGCAATTGGGTCACATGGACCAACCCTGTGACCTTAGACTGCTCCAACTCCACGAACAAACCGAAACTGGTGACACCACTGATCACACCATCAAACTCACTGCCAACATGCCGTTCCATCCATGCAGCACGATAGCGCTCATCCACCTCGCGTTCCGCCTCATCGGCGCGACGCTCACGACTAGAACACACCAATGCCAATGCGACCATGTCACGCGGCGTATACAGGAAGCAGTCCGGTGCAGCACCACTGAGCGCATGCTTGATCGCACGGTGCACCAAAAGATCAGGATAGCGCCGAATTGGCGAAGTAAAGTGCGCATAGCCATCCAGCGCCAAACCGAAATGGCCGCGATTGTCAGCCGAATACACCGCCAAACTTTGGCTGCGCAACAACACCGACTCCAGCAATGCCGCCTCTGGACGCTCCCGAACCTTTTTCAGCAACTTAGTAAAGTCACCGGGCTGCACCTTCCCCCACGCCGGCAAACTGAGCTTAAATTCTTTGAGAAACTCCAACAAATCGGCGTATTTACTTTCCGGTGGCCGCTCATGGATGCGATACGGTGCCTGTACCCCCGCATTGAGCAAAAAATGCGCGGCCTGCACATTGGCAACAATCATGCATTCCTCAATCAACTTATGCGCATCATTGCGCATCAACATCCCGGCCTGAGTCACCTCGCCGCGATTGTCCAGCACAAAACGGACTTCCGATGACTCAAATTCAATCGCCCCCCGCTGAGCGCGCGCCTTGGCCAGCACCTGATACAACCGATGCAACTGCTGCACCTGCGGCAACAACGTACCAATCTGCGCCTGTGCCTGCGCATCCTCCTCACCCACGGCCTTCCAAACCTGCGTATACGTCAGACGCGCATGCGAGTTCATCACCGCCTCGTAGAAGGATGAAGACTTGACCTCCCCCTTGCGATCGATCTGCATCTCACACACAAAACACATCCTGTCCACATTGGGCTTCAACGAGCAGATTCCATTGGACAACGTCTCCGGCAACATCGGCACAACAAAGCCCGGGAAATACACCGATGTAGCGCGCGTGAGCGCCTCTTCGTCCAGCGGCGTCCCTGGACGCACATAATGCGAAACGTCGGCAATCGCCACGACCAAACGAACCCCCCCACGATTGGATTCGCAGTACACCGCATCATCAAAATCTTTCGCATCCTCACCATCAATTGTCACAAGGGGCAGCGCACGCAGATCCACACGTCCGCCAAGCATCCCTGGAGTTACCGTCAACGGCACCGCCGCCGCCGCATCCAACACGTCCTGTGGAAACACATGCGGCAACTGATGACCATGAATAGCTGTCTCAACAACCAACGACGGAGTCAACGCCTCACCAAGCACCGCCAAAATGCGCCCAATCGCCGGACGGCGTGTGTCTGGAGGCACAACCAATTCACACACCACCAATTGCCCTTCCGATGCACCGCCGATGTGCTCCGGCGGAATCTGCACGTTACGCTGCAAACGCTTATCGTCCGGCTCAACATAAGCGATGCCAAGTTCATAGAAAAAACGTCCGACCAGACGGCTCATCCGACGTTCCAACACACGTGCAATCATCCCCTCACGGCGACCGCGACGGTCAATGCCCGTGAGATTCACCAGCACCCGATCACCGTGCATCACCTTGCGCATCTCGAAGGGAGGTAAAAACAGATCGTCCCCTCCCTCATCCGGCTTGAGGAAGCCGAAACCATCCGGATTGGCAATCACCGTACCAGCGATCAGATTAGTATGTTGCACCGGCGCAAAACCACCACGGCGGTTCTGCACTAACTGACCATCACGTACCATCGCACCCAGACGGCGCCCAAGAATCTCAATGCGATCAGTCACCCCGAACCGATCAGCAATCTCCTCCGCCGTCTGTGGGCCATCGCACGCATCCAGCAAATCAAGGATCGCCTCACGACTCGCAATCGGCTCAGCATAGCGTTCGGCCTCACGCGCCGCATGCTGATCCTGAAAAGGCACTGATGCTGCAGCCCGAGCTGAACGTACTGATGCCTTCTTAGTAGAAGGCGCTTTGGGTGCCTGCTGCCTGGGAGCATTCGGTTGACGTAACCGCTTTACTGGCGACAACTTGGCATCTTCCTGTTGCTTAACGTCAGCACCCTGCTTCTTCTTGTTCGAAGGCACCTTGACCTTGGATTGAACCGAGACACGCTGACGCTTTGCAGCAGCAGACGTAGTGGTAATTGCAGTATGTGGCGCTTGAGCGCCCTTAGTGGTTTTTTTCTTCATGACCACCCATGTTACCTGTGAGCACGCATCACGTCCGCTGAAACAGTCACCTTAGATAGGCTAATTCAGTAAAAATCATTCACAGCCTTCACTTGTTCAAGCTGTGGAATCAATACACACTCCAGCCTCAAAAGACTGTACGTGCGCTATAACCCCTAGGATATGCCTATTACAAACACTACTGGTCTAATAACGGCGAATCCTGAGCCACGCTTTGAACCGCACTAGATGGCGCCGAAAGTAAGCGCAACCCCAACTGTTGCTCAACCTCATCGGCCAGTGTCACCAATGTTCTTAATCGTGATTCATACAACCGGGTAAACCCCGTATGCAGCGGCCGCAATGCCTCAACATAACCAATATCGTCACCTCCCAGACTGCTCAACAAAGGACATAACAACAACAAGTACTTATCAAGCCTTACCTGAGAATCCTCTGAGACGATCACCTGTGCAGCACGCACTAGCCAATCACAGATGCGCTTCCGATACTCAGCCGCCTGAGCATACGCAACCTCGACCTGATCCAAATCCATCTCCGGATTCCAAGCCAGCACCAACACCAACTGAGCAAGCGCATCCAATGCCTTCACCTCCCTTCCCAAATCATGCAACAGATGCAACAGACTCCACTGCATATGCGCCTGCTTCCGCTGCACCTCCGGCAAGACCTGCAATGCCAACCACAAGCGGCGCGCGAACACCCCTGGGACATCATTCAACACCAATGGGCCTTGATCGACACCAAGTAACAGGCACTCAGTGCGCAGCATAAGAACATCAGGAAGACTGCCATCATGCAGCGGACGACTCACACCATGATCAATTAATACCAACACCATCTCTAACCAATAACGTCGCTGCTGCTGTTGTATCCGGCGCTGGCTAGCCTGCTGCCAGGATTCACGTAACTGCTCCAGTCGATTGATACATGCCTGAGCATCCAATGTCTCCCAAGGAGCACATTGCGCAGTGGCAGGATTCAAGTCTTCCGCAATCAACAAACCACCACAAAAACGCTCCCAAGATGCATCGTGGCACGCCAAGACACTGTGCGAAGCATGTGCTAAAGAAGGGAGTGCGGTTTGAATGCACAAGCTGGCCCTGATCCAATCAGGGGGGAGACGGGGAAGAAACAGCGCCTGTAAAAGACTGCGTCGGCAGTACCACAGTACAGCACCCAACACACTCAAACAGACGATCACGATCCCCACCCATAGCATCATGCTATCCCCACGCGGCAACAACCCACGCGCGCGTGCAACATTCCACAGCAAGCAACCACCAACAGCCATCACCAACAGCCAGCCAAGAATGAGGCCATACCACTCACGCATGGCCCCTTTAGACAACCTCAACAACGCAGGTTCACGATCCTTGAAATCAGTCATGAGCGTTCCCCTAATCACTACTCAAACAAGATGCTATGCCGAGTAACCCGCCAGGGGCAGCCAAGTCTACAGAAAGCACTTTGGGATTTATCAACCACTCACCCAAATATGCCATCGCGTATACACACCCAAACGGGCGCTGGATTCAGGACAGAAACTCTACATTCAGACTAAATACAAACAAAAACAAATAACCAGGTGATTTCTGTTAACTGAATCAATTCCATGCCATCCTTGGCCTTCGCGGCAACATGCACACATAGAGAGGACGGCATCCAAGCACTACACCGCAACAATCCACAAGAAACACACCGAGCCATCAACCGGCCTTACCCATTGTGCCGATCACTCCTTCAACATCCCGAGCGGTAATCGAACCAAGGAATTGCTTAGCGACAGTACCATCAGGAGCAATTAAATAACTCATTGGCAAACCACGCGGCACCGCGAAATCTTTAGGAGGGTTCGAAACATCAACGAGAATGATCGGATAAGCAACAGGATGCGACCGTAAGAACGTCAGAATCTCCTCCGGCGTACTGTCCTCGTAAGCAAGTCCAACCACTTCAACGTCCCTCCGCCGCCGGTATAACGCCGACAACTCGGGCATCTCCTTCAAACATGGCTCACACCACGTAGCCCATACATTCACCAATACCCACTTACCACGATGCGCAGCCAGATCGTATGGTTTGCCAATGACCGTCTTCCCCTGCAATCTCGGACGGTGAGCCATGCGCTGCTGCGTGGCAGGATCTGCAACCCCTGCGCTGGACACCTTCTGCACAGCAGACACAGCCGATGCTTCAAGCAAGCCCGGGCAAACAACGCACAACACCGCGTAAACGACACCCAACACACGTAAGTTCATACAGTATCTCCACAGCATTGACAGAGACCATTCACCATACAATGGTCGAATAATACGATGCTTCCATCGTCCCAAACCAAATAATACAAACAACCACTGCTACTACTTCCGACTGTACAGCAATACCGAAGAGACAAAACGCACGCATCAAGCGTTAGTGCAGCAAACTTCCATCACCGATACAAAATTAGAACAAAATAATAAGAACGATTTATTCGGATCGACAGCCAAAGACCAAGGGCAAACATCCCAGAAAGACACCAAACAATACTCAGACCACGTTGCATAAAATCCACAACATATTGAGGCAAGTCGCGGCAGTGAGTGTGTTGGAGCGACGGAAATTAGCAAACATAAAATTTGGCTATTTATTATGTTTACTTGCATACAGATAATCGTTATTCGCATCCATGAAAAACTCCGCTGAAGCGGGATGGGCTAGTTCATAAATCACCGATAACAATGCATCCAATGCAGGGTTTGACGCCGTACGAATCCTTGCCTCTTTCATTGATGCACCGATTAAAGAATAGTTTGGTGTGACGGTTGAGATTCATCTGTATAGGACTGTGCATCTTAGTCGCTTTGAAGCATAGCGATGTACGCATTCGCTATCTGATCGAATAGGGAAGGATCGTAGTGTTCTGAAAGCGGAAGTCCGGCTGAGCTGGGCTGAGGCACAATAAATGTTTGATAGAAGTTTTGGCGCTGTTCCGGCGTTGCAGCAGAGGGACAACAAATCGCTCAGCGAGTGTATCAATGCGTAGACGAAGTGGTGAAGCCAACGCAGTGAGTATTAACGTAGGCAACTTGCAAGGTATGATGCATGCATAATCATTTATCGATAGGTCTGCATTCCCCTTTCTGTTCCGGCCACAGAGAATGCCCCATCATCTCAACACCTTAAGTGCAGACTGACGACCAACATCGAAAATAATCACTCTTGCACACGGCCTAACATACACACAGCAGTTGCCAATACCGCTGCCCTCTGGATTCACTCATGAATACTCCCACACACACTCACCCACATCCGTTCGGCTCCACGGCAACGATCCGCTGCGAACGTGCCGCTGCCGAACTGCGTACTGGTCGGCCTGTCCTGTTGATTGATGCTCATGCGCGTCGGCATGCGGTCATGGCTCTGGATAGCATGACCGCTCAAAGCTTTGCGACATTTGCGAACGCTGTCGGCAACACTCACTACCTATTCCTGACTCCAGTACGCTCCAACGTGCTCGGCCTGGAGGCTCCCCAAGGCGCACGCATCCCACTGGCGACCCTGTCCTACGACAGCCTGGCCAAGCTCGCCTACCTGCGTCAGCCAACACGCCCAACAGCATGGGCGCCTGGAGACATCATGGATGCAGCAGCGACAGAGATCACTCGACTTGCCCTGCTCCTGCCAGCAATCGTCGCCGCCCCATTAACCCAGCATACCGAACATGCCTTTGCAGATTGCCAAACACTTGACTTAGCAGATCTCGATACCGCTGCCGCGTGCGCCTCCACAACAGAGTACGAATTGGTCACACGTACTCCGGTGCCACTACGTGATCTAGGCATGAGCGAATTCATCGTATTCCGTGGTGGCATTGCACAGCGCGACCAAGTTGCGATCCTGATCGGTCGACCCGACCTAAGCAGTGCAGTCCCCGTGCGCGTGCATTCCTCCTGCCTAACCGGTGACCTCTTTGGCTCGCTCAAGTGTGACTGCGGCGACCAATTGCGTCATAGCTTGGCCACACTAAAAGCCCTTGGCGGTGGTGTGCTGCTGTACTTGGACCAAGAAGGACGTGGAAACGGAATTGCCGCAAAAATACGCGCCTACGGCTACCAACATGTAGGACTGGATACGATCGACGCAGATGCACAGCTCGGATTCGGTCCGGACGAACGCCGCTACACCGGTGCAGTGATGATGCTACGCGCGCTAGGCATCACCCGGATACAACTGCTATCCAATAATCCCGCAAAAGCAGAGCGCTTACGCGCGGCAGGAATCATCGTCAAGCAACGCATCTCGGTGATAGGACAGATCACCAAACAGAACGAACACTACCTGCGCACCAAAGTCAGCCGTGCCGGCCACGACCTGGACATAGATGCCTTAATCATGACATCACAGAGACCTCAAGACCCATCGGAAACTGTCGATGGAGAGACCGTAAAACCCATCGCAAAAACCGGCCACGCATAATGCACCTATATTCCCTTCCACCCTGACGATAAACACCATCTCATCTCCTTGGTGACACTCGACAACAGCATTACCGTGGCATTGCCTGCACATACTGCCGCTGTACAACCACACCAAGTCACCTCATTCACCCATGCTTATGCTCTGCTGATGATCTAAGAAGTCACACGCCAGCGCCCACAGCGACCGTACCCACTTACCACAGCAACAGTAGGTACGACATTACGATTCATCGACAGTCGTCGCACTACATGCGATTGCCACAGTACATGAACTGTAGCGGCGCATTGATCGCAGCACGACGTGACATCGTTTGCACGACTGAGCATACGGACGCACACGCATCACGCACTCCACATACACACACCAACAACAGACAGGTAAGAGCGCAAACATCTCTCGTAACATCAAAGCACACAGCAACACTCACAGCCACGCAGGCCCCCAATAGCCGATGCGTTTACGCAGCTTGAACTTACGCCATAGATTCAACGGCTTGGTGCGGCGATTACGTCCTCCCTCAGCGACGAAGGCATCAATAGCCTCAAGGACGCGCTCACTAGAACGGCCATCCCAGTATGGATGGATCGCATCCGCATAGGCACGGATGGCAGACAGCAGTTCCGGCGGACGGGACAAGGCACGCCGGATCGCCGACTCAAACTGAGCGGGATCATCAATATCGATCAGTTGTGGCCCAGGATTCCTGTTTTTAAACGTTACAACTGGCTTGCAGGTCAACAGGAACTCGTTCAGCGCCGAAGAAGTGTCGGAACACATCATGTCGACATGCGGAAACAGCTCAAGAATATTGTCATTATCGGAAAAACACAGATGCTCGCTCTGCAGCGCACGATAGCGCGCGACCACATCTGGATTCATCTTCGGATGGAACGTCACAATCCAACGCCACTCACCACGCAACGACAAACGCTTGATCTCATCGTAAAGGATGTCAGCTGCGCTCCACGATGGCGAGAACGTCGAATGATAGAGAATCACTGGTGGCTGGCGTACTGGAACCAATGCTTGGCTCATCTCACCCATAAACGGATCGATCTTTGGCCATCCGGTCTGCTTCACTGCAAAGTGGCCGAGCCTGTCGGCCAGCTCACCGAACGCAGCAGTATCACGCGGGCCAGTAGTGCAATACAGATCAAAGAAACCACGGCTATAGACATGACGCGGTTTGCCCGCATTGAAGCCATGAAACACCTCAACCTTCACACCTGGAAAAAAATGCGGCACCGCATTACTACTGGTGATCACCGCGTATGGCTTCCAGAGACGCACCTGCGCCACACTGAGTAACTGCTCGTCAGCCGCAAGGTCCTCTGCGCCTGGACCATCGAAGAACCATGCTGCCTCATCACCACGCGCCCGAATCGCTGCCTGTAGCGGACGCAGAATCGCCAGTGCATAGCGTTCTGATCCGTACAACAAATAGTGCTTCTTGTTCATTCATGCTCCAAACGATGCTTACACAATTGTGTGCGCGCCTGTTGGATCGAATCAGGATTGCGCCGCATCTCGTAGTAACGCATCCGCTTATAGAGCGCATAACTGGCAGCCGTCTGCGCCACCACAAACCCACGCCAACCATCGAGTATCGCCAAGCGGAGCACATAATCCTTTAAGAAAGCAGCCACAAATACCAACGGCGCTTGCCACATACGCGCCGACCGCGCTTTGCTATTCCAGTCCAACGCTTTTAACTCGGCATAACGCAACACCTTCAACTGCTTGTGCACCAACGTCGGATTGTGCAGATGATGGAACGGAGCAACAAACTCAGCGCTGCGACCATCAAAACACAGCGATTCATGAACACGCACTTCAGTCCAAAAGGCGCGGCGACGATGATACACACGGGCCAAGTGCTCCCCCACCATCGGCCGGTACCAACGCATCGGTGCCCCCATGTACCAGGTACTGCGGCGCAGCCAAATTGCGGCTAATGGCTTCTCACGACCTTCATCCAACAGCAACTCCGGCAAACGCCGCAAACATTCTTCACGTAGCAAGTGCGACAGAAATTCGTCAGCATCAAGGACTAAGATCCAATCATAGGTCGCTTGCTCAGAAGCAAAATTGCGTTGCGGTCCAAACCCCAACCACGCCTGCTCGACCACACGAGCGCCATGAGCGCGTGCAATCTCCACCGTTTCATCCGTACTGCCACAATCCACCACGAGTTTTTCGGAAACAAACGGCACACTGTCCAAGCAACGTGCGATATTGGCCGCCTCGTTGTAGGTCATCACCACCAAACTCATGGGCAACAACACGGCAGACTCTGCCTGGGGACTGTGATCCTCTCGCTCCATTCGCATCTATACTCTTTTCAGGCTGTTCTGATAAAGAATCAGAATTATAAAGCGCCCCGCAACTTCACCTCACGCAACGCCAAACCAATACACACACCAACTGCCACCGCATAAAAACTTGTACTCATCTGATGCGAAAACATCGACTGGGTCATACCACATAACATGTAAGACACCACCAGCATCACTCCAGTCGCTGCTGGGCCACGAAAACTCTTACGGCCACCCGCCGCGTACAGACGCAGTAGCAACACAAACGGCACACCATAAATGGCCAAAATCGCCAACAATCCAGGGACCCCCTGAGTCGCCGCCCATTCGGCAAGATCATTATGAGCGTGCCGTAGATGGCAACGCACCAACCACTCATCACCACGGCATACCGGTAACAAGGTCATCGCACGATCAAACTGCCCGATCCCAACACCCATCAATGGTTTGCTCAAGAACGTGGCATAAGCAACTTGAAGGCGCTCCAGACGCGCGCCTGTGGAAGAATCACTGTCACCGCTCTCAAGTCGGCGTATATCGGCCTGGAACTCCACCAACCGCATCTGCTCAGTGACTTGCGGTACCTCCAAAGCCAATGCACCTCCACCTAGCACCAAACCAGCTAGCAACAATAAACGAACACGCAAGCTGGCCCAACGGACACTCATGGTCAACACAAGTAACACCACGGCCATTGCTAACAAAACCCCACGGCTACCACTGAGCACAATCACAGCACTGCACGCCAGTAACACCAATGACGGCAGTAACCAACTTTGCTTAGGGCGCGCGAACACCACCACAATGGTCAGTGCCATAGTGACGTCGGCAAGCACAATGGCATTCACCCAACCTTCTGCACGCGTCTCGCCACGCAATATCTGAATCACTGCCAGCAGCAGAACCCCAAATACACCTAGAGCAGCGCCACACCACAACCATTGCTTGCGAGGTCGCAACGCATACACCCAAAGAGCGGACCAAGGCAACAGAAGAAAGCGTGTCCTGATATCTAAATCACGCAACCCCAGGTGCATGACGATGATAGACAGCAACGACAACAGCAACACACTCAGGGCTAATAAAAATAAAGTGCGCAGCGGCGCCGCAATTTCCGACGTGGCACGACGCAATCGGCCAAAGTACAACACACTCGTTGTCACCAGCACGAAGCCAAAAGGGGCAAGGCCGACTGGCAGACAGATGGCTAAAGCACCAAATAAAAATAAGCCAAGCTCAGCACCAATACGCGCCCAAGCCAAGCCACGCTGGGATTTTAGCATTGTAAACGTCGTCAACAGAGGAGGATCCCGGTTAGGGCGTAACTAAGTGAATAATCTCACAAAAAAAGCCGCTTACACTGTCCATCATATAGCCACTACAGCAAGACCGTATAATCTTAAATAGATAGAAAATCGTAGTAACGGTCAGTCAAAACACGCTCCTTTAACAACCGTTCCAAGCAAGCAATCAGTAACACCCAAAGGTGTCTTGCTCCAGAGACTGAAGAAAGATCACTTACAGCACATTCCTGACCATACCAACACCATTTGATTCCCACATCTGCACACAGCCGCACACCATCAAAATGCAATATTCTCGAAAATAGGCCCCGCTTAAACAAGCGACAATGGCGCTGTGTTGTTCGGTCTTGAAGCATCAGTTCACATAACACATTCAATTGAATTGGATAGTAACTTGATGCCCCTGATAGATAGTTTCACTAACTTAATCACAATAGAAAGCAGTGCGAACACACCGCATCGAATGTAAGCGCTATATCTGCGCCCTTTCATACGAGAACAGTGTACGTGAGCAAACTTTCCGAACGCGTTCGTGAGGCACGCAATCTATGCAGTCTGACCCAGGAGGCATTGGCCAGTGATCTTGGGGTTACACCCAGTGCGGTTGCCCAGTGGGAGATGGAGCAAGGGACCAAGCCATCTGTAGAGAACCTGATTGCCTTGGCGCGCCGTACCGGTATGGCTTTTGAATATCTTTCCACAGGTCGAGGCAAACCTGATTGTGGGAAACCGATCAGCAGCATCTCCGAACCAACACCGACCTACCAGAAATTCGATTCACAACAAAAGCTGTTGCTGGAACAATTTGCCAAACTCACGCCGCGTCAACGCAGCGGGCTGCTCGAATTGCTGGGAACCCCATTTGACACACTGCGCCGATGAGGCCGGAACATGATTCAATAGGATTTCGGAACCCTCCATCATCACACTTCGATGAATCAGCTCCCACCATCCCTGGTTAGATTTCTCCGCCCACAACCACCCCCTTCGCCAACCACAAACAATGCACCATTGGTCGAGACGGGAATAGCAACACCCTCTCCTGAAACAATGCCTCAACAGGTCTACTCGCACATACCAAATGCAAGCCCTGCTGAAGCACCAACCTTTGCACATCCAATAGAAAACGTCTTGGCGACGCAGCGTAACCGTCGCCTGAACGCTCTACTGATCACCGTCTTAACCTTCACACTGGTGTTGCAGTTATTACTTGCTGACCGCGCACGTTTGGCCAGCAATGCTGCATGGCGGCCCTTGCTTAACACACTCTGTACCGTTCTGCGGTGCTCATTGCCGGCTTGGCATGAACCGACAGCCTTTACAATGCTGCAACGTAATGTCCAACCCTTACATGGGTACCCTGGTGTCCTGGAAATAGAAGCGACCTTCCGCAACGATGCACGCTGGGAACAGGCTTGGCCGTACTTGCAACTATCGCTGTCCGATGCCGACGGAAAAATCATCGGCAGTAGCACCTTCACGCCGACAGAGTATCTAGGTCACCCTCCACGTCCCAATGAGAGGCTAACCCCCGGTCAAAGTGCCCATATCGTTTTCCGTGTACATGAGCGGGAAGCAAACACTGCTGCCTTCACCTTTGAATTTCGCTAAAACACACGTGGCATAAGCAACGGTCACGCGCTAGACTTGCCCTCCGCAAAGCGCCTGCCAGACGTCCAAAGCCCGGAAATTTCCGTTGAACGTAGTACCCTCCCGTCCCGAAGTCAGCCGTGGCTCCCCAAAGTCCCCCCTACGTGAACATGTAGCTCAAGTGGTGCGCCGTTATTTGCGTGATCTTGATGGCTGCGATGCCAATGATCTCTACAACATGGTGCTGCGCGAAATGGAGATTCCTCTCTTGGTAGAAGTACTGAACCATTGTGAAGGGAATCAGAGCCGTGCTGCTGCACTGCTTGGCATTCATCGCGCCACACTACGTAAGAAACTCAAAGAGTACGGATTAGTTTGAGGTGGTTCTGGATACGATGTTCAAAACTGTAAAGATACACATGCAGCTCTGTACCATCGGTTCGTTATGTTTCTCCATCGAACAAAGACGGGAGCAGCAGCAGAGCCCCCATGCATTGCCCGCATTGCAGCCAGCCAACGGCATCAAGTCACCGAAAAGGATAGGAAGCGAAAGTAATTTATTCCTTCAAACACGTCATCCACCCATAACGGTCTGGCAAACGGCCGTACTGGATGTCGGTCAGTTCCTTGCGCAACGACAGAGTAACTTCGCCAGGTGGTGCGTTGATGTTTCCGACCGAAAAACCCTCCGCTTTCAATTCACCAATTGGAGTGATCACAGCAGCCGTACCGCAAGCGAATACCTCGCTGATCGCACCGGAAACCACGCCCTCTTTCCACTCCTCAATTGCTACCTTACGTTCCTCAACACACATCCCTCGATCACGAGCAAGCTGCAAGATACTCTCGCGGGTGATACCTTCGAGGATGCTGCCAGACAACGCTGGTGTGACCAAGGTGCCGTCTGTGTAGACGAGAAACACATTCATCCCTCCCAGCTCCTCCAGGTATTTGCCCTCAACCGGATCAAGGAACAGTACCTGAGAGCATCCCTGGGTCTGCGCGACCTGTTGCGGCAGCAAGGAGGCGGCATAATTGCCACCACACTTCACCGCGCCCGTGCCCCCTAGGGCAGCACGGGCACAGTCTGTCGACAACCAGATCGACACGGGAGTAACGCCTTTAGCGAAATACGGGCCAGCAGGGCTGGCGATCAGGTAGTAAGAGGCGTGCTGCGCAGCACGCACGCCTAAGTACGCTTCTGTGGCAATCATGAAGGGACGAAAATAAAGGCTGGTTTCTGGTGCTGAAGGAACCCAGCGGGCATCCACTGCAATGAGTTGACGCAAAGATTCTGTAAACAGTTCCACCGGCAACTCTGGCAGCACTAATCGTTTGGCCGAACGCTGCAAGCGGCGAGCGTTGGCCTCCGGGCGGAACGTCCAGATCGAACCATCAGCATGGCGATATGCTTTGATTCCTTCGAAAATCTCTTGCCCGTAGTGCAGCACAGCAGCGGCAGGATCTAGCAACAATGGCCCATAGGCGCGCACCTGGGCGTCGTGCCAATCATTGTCCTTATCCCAGGCGATAGCAATCATATGATCAGTGAAATGAACACCGAACCCTGGCGCTTGCAGGATCATAGAGAGCTCTTCATCAGAAGTGGTAGACAATGAGCGGGCAATATCGAACGAAATGGACACTAGAAAATTCCTGTTGAAGCAGAAGCAAAAGGGCAGAAGGAGCAGGCAGCAACGGATCGGAGCAGGCAGCAACGGATCAGGGAAATCTAGATTTCAAAACATACCTGTCTCAAGACGCGCACTTTCAGACATCATGTGACGGCCCCAAGGCGGATCAAAGACAAGTTCGACATTGGCTTCAACAACCGTTGGAATCAACTCCAATTTGGAACGCACATCGTCAACCAATATGCCGCCCATACCGCATCCCGGAGCCGTCAAGGTCATTTTGACCTGTACGGTACGTTGGCCATCGTCGCGATGTCCCAACATTGCTTCATACACCAAGCCTAAATCAACAATATTGAACGGTATCTCCGGGTCGAAACAGGCGCGCAATTGCTGCCACACGAGTTGCTCTACTGCTGCGTCACTGGCATCGTCAGGAAGTTGCAACCCTGGGGGTGGCTCTTTGCCAATCGCATCGCCATCTTTACCAGCAATACGGAATAAATTGCCATCGACAAACACTGTATAGCTACCACCCAATGCCTGAGTGATGTAACCATAGCTGCCCGCTGGGAGGGTGACGAAATCCCCCTGCGGCACCATCACGGCTTCACAATCACGTTCAAACTGAACAGGTTCGCTGCTACGGGAATACATACATGGATAGAGAGCCACGCCATCAAGAGGCAAGAGAGCGATTGTATCGTGTTCGCGCGCCTTACTCGGCAGTGTATGTCCGAGTCCGAAGGGAAACACCGTATCCTAAGCTTTCTCCAAGGAAGTCATGATGCCCCCACACTCCACGCCCAACAGGGCCGTACACTGGCTTTGGCCTCCCCTATTGCTCCTTGGGTGCAGTATTGCCCTCATCGCCTGGATACTGATTGCCCTTGTCAGTGAACATCAAGCCGGCTGGTTCGCATTTGCTGTAGCGCTTGATGTGGCCGGCATGCTCCATCTAGGTACGCTGCGTAGAGGTTGGTTGCGCCTTAGTGTGGCGCTGACCGCAACCCTGGGAACGATCTTGGCCGCAAACTGGGGTATCGCCGCAACTCAAATCGGTATCGTCATGGGCTTAGATCCATGGTCTTCTGCATTGAAGATGGGCCCACATCTTGCATGGACCTTGTCAACATTGGCCAATCAGAGCTTTGACCTGATTTGCTATGCCGCTGCCTTCCTATTGAGCTGGGGTTTGGCACGTCGATAAGCCCAAACGCAACTAGACACACCAACCAGCGAAGACACTGACGGATTGTTGAGAAACTGTAACAGGCCGGTGCTATACCCCATGGCCATTCTCCCCACACATCCTGTGTCTCGGGAATGCTCGCTTCAACATCGAACCAAGTCCCCACCTCCATCTTACAAAAGCGGTTGGCATCAACATCATCGAATTCCCCCATCAGGCTCCACTGCTCAAATTCAAATTGCACTCTCCGGTGAAGATAGAGAGCAACAAGCTGATCTCAGGAATGGTCTAAAAACGATTTCTCCACGTTTCGACAATCTCCTGCAATGTGTCATACAGGAGAGTAATCGCCAGCTTTACGGCATCCCCATGCAGACCGAGGCTACCGAACGTTTTCAGTAACCCCTGTTGAAATACATGTAAACAAGATTTGGCAACGATCCGGCGACACGTTTCAGCCAGTTCATCAACGCCTGTCCTATTCTCGCACTCATGCAACAGAATCATTGGCAGATAATGCTGCCAAAGCTGACGTATGAACTCCTCATCGCACGCGGCAATTAGAAGGCCATTCAAATGTTTGTGCAATTCCTTTCCAGCAAGGAGATGCGCCGTTGTGTTTCAGCAATGCGACGCTCCACAATCCCGACCTGACATCGGTGTTGCATCAGGAACTCGAGAAACGCCTGCTCCAAGCTCAAAAAGATCGAAAATTGTGCTTAAAGTCGGACATCAGGCGCTTAACGATCTCTTCGACCTTCCCCATGAGTGCTAGATCAACAGGAGTGCTACCAACGTTAGTATCGCAGGCATCAGTCAATGCATTAAGCAAACACCTGACCGGGGGAGTCTTTCGCACGAACACTCCGTCTATTAATGAAATACGCCAATAATCGATCTAACAGCTTCTGGGGATGTGCTTCTACTTGGCTTGCAGCAACGACAGCACAACAAGTATTTCGTGTTGACTCAGCAGCCGCTGCGCAACGTCAAAGGACTTTCCCGCGCCGAGCACACGTCTGCTGTAGTAACCCGGGCAACGTCTCCAATAACATCTCCTGATTACCGTTGAGATGTCCGCAAGAAACATCTTCACACTCATGCAGGCGGTAGGCAACCTGGAACCACTCACGATTGCGTTCCCAAAGTTCCATGAATTCCAACGCGCAAAAAAAGGCGTATTGTTTACCGTGTTTCTCCGGCTTCGCCCCTGCCTCAACGGAAAAATACTTGTCTCCTGCATCACTGGTAATGGCGGTCTGAAAATTTGCGCCAGGTGCTCAATCTTAGCCAACTGTTTGTCGAATATCCGATACACGCGTACGAGCGGCTCTCACAGATCACGCTCACACCGCCGATGCCAGCTCACAAGCGCCCAAAGCCTTATACACTGCCACACCGAGATGCTTAGGACCGAACGGATTACAGTTGGCATCCAGTTCGACTTCCCCCAGAAATCACCCCAAGCGCCAGTCCAAACAAGCCAGAAGTTGCGTATATTCACGCGACAACGAAGCGAGCCACCTCAGCACGTTCAAACAAAACCGTGTCAAAGCACTTGATGCAACGAACGAAAACATTAGCGATCCTCAGCAAGGCCAAGACACACATCTGCTCCAACAATCGGCTCACGCTCGACAATACTACAAAAACTGGACGTAACCTTTATGCAGAAAGGCTCCCCCAGCGTAGCAGGCGTCAATAAAACCAACTAATCCAGCATCCCCCCCCTATGCATGGGAAGCAGAGTCATCAACTCATCAAAGAATCTCCAGCACGGTGCAAACGTAACCGCCCTAAGCACATCAATGTGGAAAGCTCCTCTGGAGCGGTCACACACAAACGTCGACCACGATGATTAACAAACATCAATCGTCCTGAAATTGGGCTAACCCAAGATAATTGGCCACTTTGGATACGACCATCAATGCCAATAAAGTCTAACCAGGTCCCCAGGGGAAGCTCACGAAAATAGGAAGGACTCGCAGTATTCAACTCGGATGTAGCCGACGTATCCGGTACTGAGATGAACGTATCAAAACTCTGAGTCTGCGTCGATGTGGCAATCACTGACGATTGTGGCGTGGCCGCCGCCAACACATGCTGCAAATTGGCAAACCCAGCTTCAGCTTCAACCAGAGTCATCCCAGCAATACAGAAAGCCTCCAATATCCCAGCACGCTCCTCATACAACCAAGGTCGTTCCGGGATGCTTCCCTCGCTGGCCTGACGCCACTGGACCAGCAATGCATCTCCCAATGCCAGGACTGCCTTAAGCGCTTGGCCGTTATCATCATTAAGCAACGCAACCTGCTGTACATGAGCACACCAGATGCGCCTAAGAAAATGTTCAATCTGTTGAGGCAACACATGTCCCAGAAGGCACTGCTTCAGTGCATCATCAGCAACCCGTTGAGCCTGTTGACGTCGCTCTTCGGTGATCTCACATTCAGCCACATGACGCTGGGTATTCCGCGTTTTGGCCACATACTGCTCATAATGCATACTCAATGCGGCTTGCTGCGTCTGGAACAAAGTCACATCATCATCGAATTCACGGACTACCGTCTCTACAGTCTCGCGCACCTGCATCAATAACGCATGCTCAGCTGGATCCTCCCCCTTGTTGCCATTGCAAGCATCGACTAACAACATCAGTAACCGCCATACCGGATGGTGATCAGTCTCTAATAAACAACTGTCACGCAATGCAACCTTCGCAACCGGCACCAACAAGTGCCCAATCCACACACGCGATTGTGGATATAAGCAACTATCACGCAACATCGCCTCGAACAGCCGTCCGACCACATCAAGCCTATGTTCATCCTCAGGTTGGATGTATATCCCGGATGGATCTGCCACACCAAGTATGGCCGCCGCCTTCAGAATCTGCTCACGCAAACCCCTCGCCAATCCTAGACCAGTCTCGACCACCGCCTGATAACTCGCCTGTGCCGAAGTCTGCAAGAGAGAAAGCGCTGATAGCAATTCACACGGAAACAATACGCGCGCGCCCTGCGACACCTTGTGCGATGCTTGCCGCACATCGCGCAGCTCCTGCAACACATGGCTCAACTTAGTCGACATCTAGTGGGCATCCTGAAATATTTGCAACTTCCACGCCACCGCTCCAAACAAGCAGACGTACTCCTCAATTCAATCGGCAAAGGCATGCTAGATGAAGTCCTACTGATCTCAGAAACGAAAAACTTGTTCATGTACTCCTGAACACATCCAAAGAGACGGAACAACAAGTCCGTCTATACTTGAGTAAATCGACACTCAATAATCGAGACAATGAACACACTTTATCCCCTACACGCTTTGGATGCACGTCGCTCAGTACCCTCACGCCAGCTCAGCGAGCCAGGTCCAGATACGGCAACGCTGCGACGGATCCTACAATCAGCAGTACGTGTCCCCGATCACGGAAAGCTTGTGCCATTTCGGTTTCTATCTATTACTGGTCACGCACGTGAAGCGCTTGGTGAATTTTTGGTACAACGGACCCTGCAACGCGATCCAGATGCGCCGCAGACCATACTGGACAAAGAACGCGAGCGCTTTTGCCATGCGCCTGTAGTCATTACGGTAGTCGCACGGCTACAACCCACTCATCAAGTACCTAAACAAGAACAACTACTGACAACAGGCTGCGTTTGCTTTGCACTGCTGCAAGCCGCACAAGCCTACGGCTTTGGTGCTCAATGGCTCACCGGCTGGATGGCCTATGACCGCACCGTCGCCGAGTATCTCCATCTTGGTCCACACGAGCACATCATCGGCTTTATCCATATCGGCACACCACGCCTAGAAGTCCCTGAACGTGAGCGTCCGGATGTGGACGCATTACTCCATAACTGGACACCGTAAGCGGAACCGCATCATTTTTGACAAACCATGCCACGCATAAATTTGCCTACTCAATCTGAGTACACGTACATATCCGCAATAGCATTACCATTCAGGGACAGGCCCTGTTAACCAGCAGTGCCCTGCACGCAACCACGCACGTTCAAACACATGCAAGCAGATTCCAATATGATGAAGGTTATGTGCGTAGCATGATTCTTTGACCCTATGACTTTACGGCCACTCTGACAAGCAACCGCTCTGATCCCGTGCTCCCCTTCCTCACTCATCAAGATTTCACAGCAATGAATTCATCCAACAACACCCCACGCGTGCTCTTCGAAGGAAAGTACCAGCGCATGATCGTGAACGGCACTTGGGAATACTCTGAACGCGTCCACCCTGGTGGCCTGGCTGCAATTATCCTGGCAGTCATACCGGAAGATCGGATTATCTTCGTCGAACAATTCAGAATCCCCATACAGCAACGCACTATCGAAATGCCTGCGGGATTAGTCGGCGACATTGATGCTGGAGAATCGATTGAGCAAGCAGCCATCCGCGAACTAGAGGAAGAGACCGGCTGGACCGCTGACCATGCGGAAATATTGCTCATCGGCCCAGTATCGTCCGGAGCCAGCAGCGAGCGTATCGCTTTTGTACGCGCCACTGGATTACGTAAAGTCAGCTCCGGAGGTGGTGACATTGACGAAAACATCGTTGTACACGAAATCCCAAGTACACAAGCCGCAGCGTGGTTAGTGGAAAAGATGCATGCCGACTTTGCGATGGACCCAAAACTATGGGCGGCCCTATGGCTGATTGATCACGCCCTGGACGGCACCCCCATCAAATAAGCCCCCTACTCAATCCCCACACCACCGCAAGAAGCAACAATAACCCGAGTCGCATACGGGAAAAGACTGCTCATATACTCAAACATTTAGTTTTGCGAATGCCCCAGCCACATCAAACACTTCTCACTGCACCGCAGCCATCTCCGCCTCGATTTCATCAGCTGAGCGTGGTAACACTCCTGTCAGCACACAATGCCCATCTTCCGTAATCAATACATCATCCTCGGTACGTATACCAATGCCGCGCCACTTCGGGTGGACAGTCGTATCGTCCGGAAGAACGTATAACCCTGGCTCAATCGTAAATACCATGCCAGGCTCAAGTAATCGAGACTTACCATCAATGCGATAGTCACCAACATCATGCACGTCCAAACCCAACCAATGCCCAGTCTTGTGACGATAAAAGCGCTTGTAACTCTGATCAGCCAAATTATCCTCCAACGTGCCATGCAACAGACCAAGCCGCAGCAACCCCTCAGTCAATGTCTGCACCGCAGACAAATGACCAGCCTCATATGGCAACCCAGGCCGCGCCTGCGCTAATGCAACATCATAAGCAGCACCGACCAGATCGTATAGCGCACGCTGGGCAGGACTGAAACGACCGTTGACAGGAAAAGTACGGGTAATGTCAGCAGCATAACCGCGGTACTCTGCACCGGCATCAATCAACACTAAATCCCCATCACGACTGCATTCCGCATTGGCACAGTAATGCAATACGCACGCATTAGCGCCAGCAGCAACAATACTTGTATACGCCGGACAACTGTCAGCAGCTCGGAACACACGCTCAAGCTCAGCCTGCAACACATATTCAGAGACGCCAGGATGCGCATAGCGCAACGCGGCAAGATGCGCTTCGACACTGATATCAGCTGCACACTGAAGCAACACAATTTCATCATAAGATTTGAACAAACGCTGCTCATGCAGCAGATGCCCCAGGTCTATAAACTCGTGTGGAGAATCCGCAGCGTAGCGCACCTGATCACGCACACGATTGACCCAACCAATCAACCTTAGATCAAATTCAACATCACGACCGAAATGATAATAGACATGGGACCTACCTTCGAGCAGACCGGGTAAGATTTCGTCCAAATCATCAATCGGATACGCATCATCCATGCCGTACTGCTCGATTGCGCCATCGTACCCGGAACGTGGACCATCCCATGCCTCGCGCTCAGGATCGCGTTCGCGACAGAACAGCAGGACTTGACCATGGCAACGCCCTGGCACCAGCACCAACACCGCATCGGGCTCGGGAAAGCCGCATAGGTACCAAAAATCCGAATCCTGACGGTACGGATAATGAGTATCACGGCTACGTACCCGCTCAGGCGCAGCAGGCAGCACAACGATGCCCTGGGGACCAACCATCTTCATCAATTGACGGCGACGACGCCCATATTCGGCAGGGGCAATGCCTGTATGTTTCTTCACGATTCGATTCAATTAAGACGCTGAGGAGCGCACGGACCAATCAAACAGTCCCCATGCAGCAACAACACTGCCACACGCACGAATTCTTCAATCTCTTCCAATGACCCATCCTCCTTCTCTTCATTCATGTCGAAGTCGTCGACTGATGCTTGGGCCAACTTAGCTAGATCACGCAGGATCTCATCACCTTCCGCAGACAGTACCGAACGGCAGTGAGCCGCCAAGCCAAAGCCACCCAGAAAAGCACGACACCACTCAAATAGAGCGTGGGCACGTGCGGCCAAAGTCGCTCCATCATCGGCCAACAGTAATTGAAAGGCGAAATCAGGATCCTCCAATTGCGACGCAGTGGCCTGATAGAGCCGTTCAAGCACACTCCCTTTGGGAGGCGCAGCCACTCCCGCATCGGCTAGAATCATTGCCAACCAATCAGGCCCATTGCACCCTCCACCGGCTAACAAACCGGATAGGCTGCCATGAAGCTCTGGAGCAGTGACAGACAAACCCATCTGCTGGCTTTCTTGTTCCACCGCAATCACTTCAGGAAGATGCATGGGAGATTCCATTTAAAGCGGGCAGTAAAGATCTTTATTTAAGCTCATGATACTGCAGACTCTGAAGATTTCCAGTGTAACAACTTTTACATGGACATACGCAGGCCTACTCGTTTCTTGAAAGCTAATCGAACGACAGATAGAGGGCACTCCCCACACGTGCTTGACCAACACTCCAAACGGCACCTAGTCTTGCACGCATGGATCAGCCTGATGCCCTCACCGAACTCCACTCTCTAGCAGCGCAGCTAGAGAGGCTGATCGAATACTGTCAACGTTTAGCTGAGGAAAATCACAATTTGCGCTGCCAGCATCATCAGATGATGCTTGAACGTCGCGAACTTCTAGCAAAAAACGAACAAGCACGCTCGCGCGTTGAAGCAATGATTACACGTCTTAAGACCCTGGAGCAGCACACGTGAGCGATACTGAACCGGTCAGCATACGCATCCTCGACCGTGAATATACCGTCGGAGTTGGCATCGAAGAACGCAAGGGCTTAATCTCTGCAGCACAACTGCTCGACGCACACATGCGTGAGATCCGCAGCAGCAACCGCATGGCATCCATAGATCGCATCGCAGTACTTGCAGCACTCAACTTAGCTCACGAGCTGCAACAACTACATGAAAAACACGCGGATAGAGAGCGTGTATTGCTGACAGCACTGGATACACTGCAACAGCGCCTGAAGAATGCGATGGATACATCCCATTGACTGTTAACGTCAAAAGCTATCATTTAGCTCAATGTAAAATAGACTACAAAAATGCTTCACGATGGATATAATCACTAAGCGTTCTCTGCTGTGAACGACGGCGCGTGCAAACATTTAGCCTTGTCCCTTAATCACGACCAAGGAGGCGCGACGATACCGGGAGTGCAAGTCTGCCTTAGGAGCGGAAAGCCCAATGGTATTTCAACGCCGCCACTTGAACCACTGGTTCAAGGTCGTTTCGCGAGCATCGTCATAGCGGAGAATGCAATGCTTGCTTACAAACAAAATTTTGTAGGTGGCTCTTCATTTTTTGAAAAAAATTCTCCATTCATCTGAAAATTAGTTAAATCAAGCTGAAGCATTCACCATCTGACTCAACACTATTGGAACACTCATCCCTATCGTATCGCCCCCCAAAGCCTCCAAAGTCAGTCAAGCCATCTGAGATTTAAACCCAATCAGACAGTTGTTGTTTGCTCCAAACATCCAAACCGATGACTGACAACCGCTCCATCCTCCGTCAACACATGCGCGCACGCCGACATGCAATCCATGAACACGCACGTCTGGCCGCTGGTGTAACACTGGCAGAACACCTACTAACACTCCCATTCGCACCCCAATCCGGCGCAGTAGCCGGTTACTGGGCGATGAATGGAGAGATCCCCTTGCATCACTGGCAAACCAGACTCCCTACACAAGTACGCTATTGCTTACCAATACTGGCAGGTAAAACATTGCGCTTTGCACCGTGGCACCCCGGACAACCCCTGAAACAAAACAGCTACGGCATCCCCGAACCAGACGTGACACTGGATGAAACCCTAACTCCAGAAACGATGACACTGGTAGTCACACCGCTGGTCGGCTTCGATACTCAAGGACATCGCCTCGGAATGGGCGGTGGCTGGTATGACCGCAGCTTCGCATTCCGCAATCGCCAGTCGCCCCCTCCCTGGCTTGTTGGTGTTGGCTTCACAGTACAGCAAGTCAGCGCACTGCCAACTGAAGCCTGGGACATCCCCGTCGATGCGATCTGCACTGAACTGACCACACTCCTATTCACCACTACTGTGTCCACATGAGCACACGTCACTACTGGTTAATGAAATCCGAACCAGATGCTTTCTCAATTGATGATCTACAGCAGGTTGGTACCGAGCCATGGAACGGCGTACGCAATTACCAAGCACGCAACTTCATCCGCGACAAAATACATATCGGCGACGGTGTGTTGTTCTACCATTCCAACTGCAAGCCCCCGGGAATCGTCGGCCTCGCCAAAATAGCAAGCGCAGCCTATCCGGACGAAAGCCAATTCGACCCAAACTCCGACTATTACGACCCCAAAGCCAATCGAGAGCAGCCCCGCTGGTACTTGGTAGACATCGCATTCGAGCGCAAACTAGCACGCACCATCACACTTGAAAATATCAAACAATATGCCAAAACCCTCGGTGAAGGCTTTCCACTGATCACACGCGGCAACCGGCTTTCCGTATTCCCGGTCACTACGAGCCAATGGAAATTGCTACTGTCACTAGAGTGAACTCAACACAGCCAGCCAATGCCTGTGCGCCTTCCCACATCCCCATCATCATTGATAACCCCATGAGCGAAGCAAAACGGCGCGCCGCCGAAAAGGCCATCGAATACGTCGAGAACGATATGATTATCGGCGTCGGCACCGGCTCAACAGTCGCCTACTTCATCGACGCACTAGGACACACCCCAAAACGCATCAAAGGTGCAGTATCCAGCTCCGAACAGAGCACAGCACATTTAAAACAACACGGAATTGAAGTCCTGGAACTCAATCATACCGGAACACTCCCACTCTATGTGGACGGTGCAGACGAGTGCGACCCTTACAAACGCCTTATCAAAGGAGGCGGCGCATCATTAACACGCGAGAAGATCATCGCTGAAGCAAGCAAACAATTCATTTGTATCATCGACCCAAACAAACAGGTAGCAACACTAGGCAAGTTCCCACTACCCATCGAAGTGATCCCAATGGCACGCAGCTTGGTTGCAAGGCAAATCATGGCACGTACCGACGGTCAACCAGTATGGCGTGAAGGGGTCATTACAGATAACGGCAACGTTATCCTGGATGTACATCACTTATGCATCACCGACCCGGTAAAGCTAGAGCAAGAACTCAATCAAATCCCAGGGGTCGTCTGCGTCGGCCTGTTCGCCCGTCGCTGTGCGGACCTAGTTATCATCGGCAGCGAACCGCCGCACATACTCTGAACCCTCCCCCATCGTCTTAAACACTATCCCCATATAATGCATAAACGATCTATAGCAGTGAAAAGTACGCGCTGCGTTCAATGTCAAATCCCTGCAAAGCAAACCACTAATTAATTGAAACGGATTGCTCTGTCAGGATCTAATACACCAATGAACCCCATAAACAGACTCATACCCCGAAATACATTCACCATCATTGCAACCCACGATTAACACACCACCATTGCATCGTATTCAGGCATACCTACCACCCTCACTGCCCCAGAAATAGAACACTGCCTACATATTCCTCTTCTTACCTGGAAAAAAATGAAATGAGGGGTAGGGGGTACTGCATATAAATCAACATTGCACAGCCGCTCAAAATGCTTCATTGCCATAACGCACCTCCAGACCAAGCATTGAACACAATGTCAACATAGCCTCATCATCACGGCTCAGCGCAATCCAACCAGCATAACTATTTCCATCCGTATCCCAATTCCACAGCGTATAACCATGCTCACGTAAACAATCATAAGCAAGGGCCATCAATTGAGGAACATCGCTAACAGTAAAAAAATCGTCGTCATCTAAATCCCCTCCCCAATCAATACGCAAATTCCAACGCGCGACCAATTCATCCACCGCGTCTACGAAAGATTTAATGTCCTTTCCCTCAGTATAAAATCCTGAGCGCCAGTCGATCACATCCTTCAATGCCCAAAGCCAAGCCTGAACACAATCACTGCCCAGATCGAGATCTGCCACTCTGTCCCGCCACGCATTGAATTGACTGAACACAGCATCCCGATCCCCAGGATTGATCAACACCAGCAAATTCCAAACCCCAACGGAATCATCATCGGTATCGTCAAAATCCTGAAGCAGGCTATCCTCATCCTCATAATCGACACTGTTATCAGGCATCAGCGTACTCCACAACAGAGACATTGCAGCCTGTCCACCGCAACGACAGACCCAACAAATACAACGATCTTTTGCTTTCTTCCGCACCGTTGAAAGCAGTCATTTAACCTGCTACCAACGATGCAAAAATGGCAAGCACAAGACACATCAACACCAATCAATACTCGTCGCACGTGACACCTCAACGACACTAAAGCAGGCAACCGCAACGTACATTTCAACAACACTAAACACGACACCATCAAAGAATGTGTGTTATCGATAAGACATCTACAGCCATTGCACCCAATGACACCACAACTCAAACATCAAACTCCGCGCTACTACCTTGCAACAACACAGATGCATTCCATCCAACATAGCCCCCTGTTCAACTAACTGCGCCTGCGTGCCTCAATCAAATCCAAATTACGCACCATCCGTTGCAACAACTCATCGGAAATATTGTGCTCACGTGCCAACCTAAACAACTCATCACGCTCAGCGGCCAAACCCACCTGACGAAAGCGCCGTACAACCTGCTCGAATACCTTGGTTTCTTGTGGATCGACATTGGCCAGATCAACGGCCCCAAGCTTGCGTTGATACAATTGGCTGACCTGATGAGCAGCCTCATTGTAGCGCTCAGCATTAGCACTATCCTCAACCAACCTCTGACGTAGCCGCTCCACTGCCTCAAGTGCAGCCTGAGCCGATACTCTACGCGCGAAATCCTCTTCCTTGTCATAACTACTCTTCTCGGGAAGCTCCAAACCACGCAGCAAATACGGTAAAGCCACACTCGCCAGTAACAGCGAAACCAGAATGACTGAGGCGGCCAAAAAGATTACCAACTGCCGTGCCGGCAACGGCGTACCATCCGGCATCAACAACGGCAATGTCAGCACCCCGGCCAAAGTAACCGCACCACGCACCCCAGACAACGACATCGCCACCACAATCTGCCACGGCGGACTGATACGCTGCTTGCCGCAACACACCGCTTTAAACAAATTCCACTGCAATGACAACCACACCCATAAAAAACGCAACAACATCAATCCGGCGCTAATCACAGCAACGTCAACCAGTAACCATCCCACATTCATATACCCAGCTTGCTGTGCACTGTGAACGAGATCATCAAGGATTCCAGGCAATTGCTCGCCGAGCAGCACGAAAATAATGCCATTGAAAGTAAACTGCACCGTTTCCCACACCGCCCAGCGCTGTACCCGTATCGTCGCCTGAGCATTCCCACTCAACTCGACATAACTCATCGTGATTCCGGCAGCAACTGCCGCCAAAATTCCCGAAGCCTGCATACTCTCAGCCAACAGATAGGCAGCAAAAGGAGTCAACAGATTGAACAGAATCGCCGCCGCCGGCTCCCCGCCAAAATGACGCCAAACCCACCTCTGTACTCGACTGAGCACATACGTTGTCGCTATACCCAAACTCAAACCGACCACAAGCACCCAAACAAAAGTCAGCGAAGCAGTGGCCAACGAAAAATGCCCAGTCAACACAGCCGCAACTGCAAATTGGAAACAGACCAGCCCAGTCGCATCGTTAAGCAGCGACTCGCCTTCCAAAATATGCATCATGCGCTTGGGAATGGGCACCCTTGAAGTAATCGAAGACAGCGCAACAGGATCGGTAGGCGACAAAATCGCCGCCAACGCAAAAGCCAGCGGCAGCGGCATTGTCGGAATCATCCAATGAATCAGAAAACCGATACCCAATACAGTAAAAACCACCAATCCCAGCGCTAACTCGAGAATCACATTTTTATCGCGGAATAAACCTTGCTTAGGAATGCGCCAACCATCCAAAAACAGTAGCGGCGGCAAAAACAGTAAGAAAAACGCCTCAGGCTGTAACTCATAACCACCATCAAAGACACCAGAGATCACCGCACCAAGCGCAATCTGCAACAAAGGCAACGGCATTGAAAATGGAATAATACGTACCAGGTAACCACTGGCTGCCACGACTAGCAACATCGCAAGAACGATTTGAATCGAATGCATGCAAGAAACCATGAATTGTGAAAAAAATGTCGCAGCCATACCACGCATAGCAGCCGCCAACATTAGCGATTCTGCTATCCCCAATCATTCAGATGACACCATATTCATCTTTCTGATTGAACCACTGCACCGAAGATAATCACCACGACTGATATCACTCCATTCTCATTCAACGCACTGAAGATATAACCTCAGCAACCACCTCCATCATGAAGCATCTTTATGAAAACATCGGTGATGTCTCGCTGAACCTCGCCCTCTACATCACTACAGAGACTCTACATACACCGCCATCACTCTATGTGACTCACATCAATTGATGCATATACCTGTCTCAAGTAAGCAATCACACTACATTTATGCTGATCAATAGGCATTCAACACGCCACCTTGCCCCTTGCACTGATCACATCTTCGACCAGTCCACCACTGAAGCAGCCCACGACATGATGGCTCCCCAATGTACAGAAGGCGCGCATGTGGAGAAGTTCATGACATACCCATTCCCCATCCCTGCTTACAAGCTTGGGACGTTCACGATGACTATGCGTTGCCCAACATTACCCTGACTCATACCAAACGAACAACGAGGCCAGACTCATCACCAAACGCACGCCAGATGCAAGGTACCTGAACCACAACTGACAGAACAAATTTTCCCGCTTACCACTACACCCAGGCAAAGAAACACCCCATTGCGCATCAATAGCTGGCGCCCAGTATGACCACTATTGTTCAGACAGCTATTCAACAAGAAACGGGACAGCAAACAATCCAATAAGAGGCATACAGTCAGAATTTCGACCAATCCATCGTCCCACCTGAAACAGGCTAGATCTACAACGTAAAGAGCGCCCAGCTTATCTCTATTTGCAGCGCTGCTGCAGGCGGGCCACTCTTATAACAAGGTCACTCTATGAGTAAAAAGCTTGATGCATTCAAGCGCAATAACGAGCTTACTGTGTTGGCTGCATCGGCAAGTGAATGTGAGCAGAGTTTGGGGCATTTGATCCGCTTTCCGATGATGCTGCTGGATAAATGATTTTCCAAAGAACTGCACGTCGGCCTTTTGCATCCGTTGAAGAAAATCCTACGGCAATGGTGCCATCAGCGGAGAGCGCCTCAATTCCGGATGATCCTGCATTATCACTTTTAAATGTTCCCAAATCCGTTTTAGTTTCCCAATTCTCCCCTGACCAAATGATTGCATGAATGGTTTTAGAGTCAGTTTCGGAATATCCGGCGGCGATCTTCCCATCAGCAGAAAGTGCAATCACTTGCGAGTTACCTAAATTATCGCTTCTTAGTGATCCTAAGCGTGTTTTTGTTGCCCAGTTTTCTCCTGACCAGATGGTTGCTTGTTGGTAAACCTCTTTGGTAACAGTATCAATCTCAGAAGTCCCTGCTGCAATTTTTCCATCATTAGAGAGTGCATTGATCTGGGCCTTTCCTAAATTATCTTTTCTTAACGTTCCGACGTCGATTTTCGTTGCCCAATTATCACCTGCCCAGATGACTGGGCGTTGATAAAAATTACTAGTTACATCTTCTTTAAGATCAGACTCAGAGTTTCCTGCAGCGATTTTCCGATCAGAAGAGAGTGAACTAACAGAAGAACCACCAGAATTATCGTTTCTTAGCGTTCCAAGATCTGTTTTTGTCGCCCAATTGTTACCTGACCAAATGGTTGCACGTTGAAAGGGGGTTGCTGATTCAGAAGTTCCCGCAGCAATTTTCCCATCGGCAGAGAGTGAGAAAACAATAGAATTACCTGCATTATCGTTTCTTAAGGTTCCTAGGTCAGTTTTGTTCTCCCAATTTCTTTCTGACCAGATCGTTGCGTGTATGTATGCTCCTCCCTCTTTCTTAAAGGATGAAAATCCAGCGGCAACTTTTCCATCGTTAGAAAATGCCCAAATCTCAGATCTGCCTAAATTTCCAAATATTAATGTCTTGACTTTTGTTTTTATGCTCCAATTTTTCCCTGAGTGTATAGTCGCATTGGACTGGGAAGAGGAAGGGAAAGCACCAGATGGCCCTGTAAAATCATAATTCCACGCCATGGTCTTTCCATCTCTGGACATTGCATTGGAAATGGCATCCACAGTCTCCTCCGACAAAATAAGCTTCTCTGATACGTATGGCTGAGTTGCATAAACGGCACCGGCACTTCCTATCAATAAAACGGAGATAAGTGTTGCCAATATTATTTTTTTATAACCTTTTCTTTTCATAAAATATCCTTGAGCATTGTGCGCCTTCCAATCAGTGATTCTGAAAAATAACTAAGATGTATATGTAATCATCTTGAGACTAATATTTCATAATAATCCAATGTTATCTAACTGCCAGCTTCCTGATTACTAAGCGGCGTTGCAATACCATTACTCCACGCATTCCTCTCCACAGATCCTACGCACGATGCCGCCCAGCTTTCTGTTCTACGACTTAGAAACTTTCGGTCAGGACCCCCGTCGTACCCGCATCGCACAGTTTGCCGCAGTACGGACGGACACCCAATTAAACGTCATCGAAGAACCAATTAGTTTTCTCGTCAAACCCGCCGATGACCTGCTCCCCTCACCCTACGCCACACTCATCACCGGGATCACTCCGCAACACGCACAACGTGAAGGCATCAATGAAGCAGCAGCCTTCGCGCACATTGCAATGCAGATGACACAACCACACACCTGCTCACTCGGCTACAACACCCTACGTTTCGACGACGAATTCATCCGCTACGGGCTATTCCGTCACTTCTACGACCCATACGAACGCGAGTGGCGCAACGGCAATTCACGGTGGGACCTGCTGGACATGCTGCGACTCATGCACGCAGTACGCCCAGAAGGCATCCACTGGCCAACACGTGAAGACGGTGCCCCCTCATTCAAACTCGAACACCTAGCCCTTGCCAACCATGCACGCGAAGGCACAGCACACGAAGCATTATCAGATGTTTATGCCACCATCAGCATGGCGCGTAAATTCCGCGCCGCACAACCGCGCCTCTGGAATTACGCACTGCAACTGCGTGACAAACGCTTTTGCGCCAACCTGCTCGACATCACCTCAATACAACCAGTACTGCATATCTCACAGCGCTATCCTGCCACACAACACTGCGCCGCCGCCGTGCTGCCACTGACCACACACCCACACATCAACAACCGCATCATTGTTTTCGACTTGAACGGCGACATAGACACACTGCTGCGCCTGTCTGCAGAAGACATCGCCGACCACCTGTACACCCCAGCCCTGGATTTACCCGAAGGCGAGCAACGTATCCCACTGAAAGAAGTCCACCTCAACAAAGTACCGGCCCTGATCGCCTGGAACCACCTGCGTGCATCGGACTTCACACGCCTTGGCATGGACCCGAGCATGCTAGAAACCAAAGCGGCACAACTGCGCGCATGCGGACCAGATTTGGCCGAAAAAGTCCGCAACGTTTTCAGCCATACCTACAACACCGCCAACGACGCTGATGCTTCACTGTACGACGGCTTCCTCACCGAAGAGGACCGCCGCCTCCTGCCACAACTACGCGCCTCCTCTCCTGACACCTTGGTAACGTTCGAACAGCGCCTTCGCGATCCACGTCTCATCGAACTGCTGTTCCGCTACCGCGCACGTAATTTTCCAGAAACCCTCTCTTGCGACGAACAGACACGCTGGGACACCTATCGGCGACGCCGTCTGACCACCGACACCGGCCTATCAGAACTCACCTTCGACCAATACCACGCCCAAATTGCGGAATTACGGATAACGCACTCCCAAGATGCCACCAAACAGACCCTATTGGACCAACTCGCCGCCTGGGGCTCCGAACTATCCCGAACCCTATGACCACATACTTCACCGACAACAGCTTCAAGTACTTGCAGGAACTGGCACACCACAATGACAAGATATGGTTTACCGCACACAAACCGCAGTACATCGAACATGTACAGACACCCTTTCTACGTCTCATCACTGACTTGCAACCCTGCCTGGCTGACATCAGCGAACACTACCGCGCCGATCCACGTCCCCAAGGTGGTTCCCTATTCCGTATCTATCGTGACGCACGCTTCTCCAAGGACAAGTCGCCATACAAAACCTGGCAAGGTGCACGCCTGTTCCATGCCCGTAGGCGCGAAGTGCCAACCCCCTCCTTTTACATACAACTGCAACCGGACGAAAGCTTCGTCGGTGGCGGAATATGGCAACCAGCATCAGACACACAACGCCGTATCCGCCAATTCATCTTTGACAATCCCGCCAGTTGGCACACCTCTGCACACGCCCCCCAACGACGCCGTACATTTACCCTGTACGAAGACGAAAAACTCATCCGGGCACCACGCGGCTTCCCCAGCGATTTCGCCTTTCTAGATGACCTCAAGCACCGCAGCTGGGTACTTTGGCGACCGCTGGAAAACACCCTCATGACCGGACCGCACCTGCGCCGCACCTTGGAAACAAGCTTGCACCTACTGGCACCATTCATAGACTACCTCTGCGCCGCACTGGACCTTGAATTCTGAGATCAAAAGAAACCGGCCTACTTCGCCATCCAGTCTGGCACAGACCAGCTCGCCGTAAAGGCACCTCACACCAGCCCCCTTCGGACCATCAGTGACATCCCTCGATCACTGTCCACAACCATCACTGCCCCATGCCACATAACCGCTACTATCAAGGCCCATTAAGCGACCACTTCGACGGCCTACGCTTCTTCAATCCAGGCCAACCCAACACCGACAAACCATTCAGCGATCTGTTGCGCTGGCGCTGGGAGAGTCGCCACCTGCCCCCTTGGCGCGACGTACCACCCACCCACGTCGCTACCCCCATCGCACGCAGCCAGCACCCCATCATCACCATGATTGGCCACTCCAGCGTGCTGATACAAATTGCAGGACTCAACCTACTCGTTGACCCCGTATGGTCCGAACGGGTCAGCCCACTCTCCTGGTTGGGTCCGCGACGTTGGAACTCCCCTGGTATCGACTTCAACGCATTACCGCCCATTGATTATGTACTCATCACCCACAACCACTACGATCATCTGGACCTGACCACCCTGGCACGCCTCCAGATAGCTCATGCCCCCCAAGTGGTCACCCCACTGGGCAACGATGCCATCATCCGCAAGCGCGTCCCTGACCTGCATATACACACCCTTGATTGGTGGGATTCAATACAACTGACAAACGAACCCACCAAAATCAGCGTCGTCCCCGCCTACCACTGGTCGGCACGCGGCTTACGAGACAGGCGCATGGCACTGTGGGGCGGCTTCCACCTACACACACCCCAAGGGAGCCTCTACATTGCTGGCGACACCGCCTATGGGAATGGCAGCATCTTCCACGCAATAGCGCAACGCTGCGGTGCTCCAGATCTGGCCATCCTGCCTATCGGCGCCTATGCGCCACGCTGGTTCATGCACAACCAACACATCAATGCCGTAGAAGCCGTGCAGATTATGTGCGACGTAGGCGCACACCAAGCCTTGGGAGTGCATTGGGGCACCTTCCGCCTGACCGACGAAGCCGTAGAAGAACCACCTACCCTCTTAGCTCAAGCCCTAAAAGCCAAAGGCATTCCTGCAACCCGCTTCATTGCGATGACACCCGGTCAAATAAATCGGTGGAAAGCTTCCGAACGCTAATAATGCAGTTGATTGGGATAATGCTGCCCAATGTTGGTATGCAAATCCTGGAGCTGATCTTGATAAGTTGAAGCCGTGGATTGCTACGGAGATCATGAGTCGGCAAGTTCCGGCACTTTCTCCAGAAAAAGAATTTGCAGAGACGTTACGAAGCATGGGATGTCTCGTGAGTGGTGAACATCCCTTCATGGACGCTAAGAAATACCGTATTGAGGTCGAAGGAGACAAAAAGGGGGGAAAGGCTGGTTTTTATGTCGCTTACCTCGACGGTCACCCATACGGCTATATCAAGAACAACCGTACTGGCATCGAATTGAAGTGGAAAAGCAAAGGGTACTCGCTTGATCCAGAGCAAAAGGCCGCAATGCAAGCGGAGGCAACCGCAAAATTGGCTGCACGCGCAGAGCAGCAGCAGCAAGAACAAGAGGCTGTCGCGCAACATGTCGTAAAGCAGATGGATGATCTTGTGACTGTTATCGAGCCGACGCCCTATCTAAAAGCTAAAGGCATTACGCCACAGGCTGGTATATACACTGACAGTGATGGCCAGAAGACCTACATTCCAGCTATCGATTCGGATGGTAAGCAATGGACGATGCAATACATCCAAGAGGACGGTACAAAGCGATTTGCAAAAGGGGGGCGTAAGGAGGGTTGTTTTCACCCCATAGGGGGTCTTGCTGCTATCGCAGCAGCGCCCGTGATCGTCATTGGCCAGGGCTATGCCACTGTGGCGCAAGTGTCTCAGGCATTGGGTTATGGGACCGTTGCCGCATTTGATGCTGGCAATCTGGAAGGTGTTGCCAAAGCATTGCACAAGTCTTTCCCAGACAAGCCTATTCTGATTGCCGGTGACGATGATCAGTCTTTACCTAACAATCCAGGAAGGACCAAGGCTCAAGAGGCAGCGCGTGCTGTAGACGGTACGGCGTTCTTCCCAATCTTCGCGCCAGGTGAACAGGCGGATAATCCGAAAGGCTTCACCGATTTCAATGATCTTGCCACTAAGAGTGCGCTCGGTATCGAAGCGGTTGAACGGCAGGTACATGCGGCTGTTAGCAAGGCTATCGATAATCATCAGAAACGTGTTCAGAAGCAGACTCAACAACAAGGGCAACAAGGGCAACACGAGCAGAAGCAGGAACGTCGACGGCTTCGCGTTCGCTAGCAGCCAGCCAAGAGGTGGGGGAGCAGCCGACCGGCGAAGAAGTGCGCGAGGTGTATGTATCCGATCAAAATGCAAAAGTGCATCATTGGATAGATGTATGGTCTTCTGCGCGGCTGAAATGGGTTTACGCCCCTTGTACTTGCCCGCATCCTTGGCGCGGGCTACGCCCTCACGCTGGCGCTCCAACATCATCTCCCGCTTGAACTGCACCACGCCACCCAGCACGGTCAACATCAGCTTGCCCGTGGGTGTGTGGGTGTCCATCCCTAGGTTCAGCACGCGCAACCCAACTGACTTGCCATCCAGCGTCTGGATCACCTGCATCAGATCTGCCACCGACCGCGCCAGCCGGTCGAGCTTGGTGACCACCAGCACGTCCCCCTCACGAAGGAACTCCAGCGCCGCCTCCAGTTGCGCACGTTTGCCCACCGCCCACCGAGGAGACTTGCTCCTGGAACATTTTCTTGCATTCAACGGCTTTAAGTTCTTGGAGCTGGGCATCAAACCCGGCCATCTGGTCAGCCGTGGACGTGCGCGCGTAGCCGACAATCATTTTTCAATCACATGAGTTTAAGATGTTGTGATGGTTTACCGATCAAAATTGATTTCCGGTTTCAGTGATAGGTAAATCGCGGGGTTCCAGGCCCTATCTTCTGTGGCAAGGCATGATCTTACGTGTACAACTAAAAGCTATGCTTGCTTGAATGACTCGAAGGTTCAATCCAGCATGCCCAGCTCCTCACATTGAACATGCGTTCTTGCAAATTCATCGGACTCCAGCACAACCACACATCGGCATACAAAACAAGGGATCGAAGAATCCTATATGCCGTCCCTGAGAGTAATTAGAGACTCTGAGTAAAGACACGATCAGCCCTTATTGGGAAGGGCCTTGGCTACAAGTATGCTGCAAAATAAAACTAAGGATGCAACACATCAAGCTCAGGAAGCATTATTACGCTTTCCTGGTCATTTGGATCACTACGTGCGACCAGTACAACGGCTGGTTCATTAGAATTGTTATAAGGCTGATGTGGTACACCAGCCGGTATGTAAAAAAAGTCGCCCGGCGCAACAATCGCATGTTCCTCCAATCTTGAGCCATACCAGACGTGCGATACACCCGTGAGCGCATAGATTGCTGTTTCGTGGCCTGCGTGCATGTGGGTCTTTGCTTTTGCACCAGGAGCAATGGTGACGAGCTGAAGATTGATTACCGTGGCACCAACAGTCTCGGCAGAAATCCCAACTGCATAGTCAAGCCCTTGTTTTCCGATGAAAGGCTGCTGTGCACGCAACAACCTGCAAGTAGAACGTGTTTCTCCAAGGTGAGCCTTCATCAATGAACTCCGCAGATGTAAGTATCGCAACGATTGTAAAAAGAAAAATAAAACATACACCGAACGAACAGGATAATCATTTAGATGACCCCAAAAGAAATGGATAGCACATAATAAAAATCATCGAGCCATTATCGTCTGTCAGCACGTGACTCATGCGTCGTTACGGCAACACCAAGCTCTCACTATGATTACCAAAAGCGTTCAGTTTTCCGTGATATACAGATACATCCCACCCACTTTACAGAACGCGTACAGCTTTCACTGTCTTATGATCCCAAACCCCTAGCATGCAGCTAGAGCAAGTCTTAACAGCGGCTCATCCCGGATCGTTGGCAACGCCATGCGGAACATGCCCTGCCGCCACACTTTGATGCTGGTGGGCACTGTCAATATTGTGCTGCGAATCGTCGAAGAAAATATCCGCCCCAAAAGCTTCCAGAAATGGCCCCTTATGCCGTCCCCCCAAAAACAGCGCCTCATCCAAACGCACGCCCCACTCCCGCAGGGTGCGGATGACCCGCTCATGCGCCGGCGCTGAGCGCGCGGTGACTAATGCCGTACGGATCGGTGAAGCTTCACCGGATGGGAATGCAGCCTGTAATGCTTGGAGCGCAGATAAAAAATTACGGAACGGCCCACCGGTTAACGGCTCACGTGCACGTTCACGCTCATAGCGACCAAACGCCTCCACGCCTTGCTCGCGAGACATACGCTCCCCCTCATCACCAAAGATGACTGCATCACCATCAAAGGCAATGCGCAGTTGCACTGGTAAGGAACTACACACGTTGTCGGTAACAGCCGCCGCCTCCACACGTTCACCCAGCCTGCGGGGCATGATCGTTGCTGCAGCAATACCATGCTCCAACGCACGCCGTACTGATACCGGGTTGGCCGATAGAAACAAATCCGTACCAAAGGGTTTGACATAAGGCCATGTCGCCTCACCAGAGGTGAAAGTGGCACGCACAATTCCAAGACCGTAGTGCTGAATGGAATTGAAGATACGCAAGCCAGTGTCAGCAGAATTACGCGACAACAAAATCACCTCAACCCGCGGAATATCGCCCCCTTCTCCCCAATTCAATGCCAGTAACTTACGGACGACGGGGAACGCGACACCAGGTTGTAGGACATCATCCTCATGTGCGCGTTGATAGTGAGCATACGCATCGACACCATCGCGCTCAAACAAGGCATGCCCCTCTTCGAGATCGAACAAGGCACGTGAAGTCACCGCAACGGTCAGCAACCTATGAGAATGATCTGGCATATACAACGTTCATGATGTGGAAAGAACAACTCAAACATTCCCTTCTTCCTGAACTGGCATCCTGGTCAGAGAGGCGAGAAATGGCTCAGAAAGCAAACTGCTCGCTGAAGATACGCTCCTCAAGATTATGCTCAGGGTCAAACAGCAACGTCACGCGCTGCTCGGTCGATTCACGGATCGTGACCTCAACAACATCGCGAATTTCATGGGAATCGGCGGTCACACTGACGGGACGCTTATAAGGGTCCAATACACGCAAACGAATCTCCGTATCGGCCTTAAGGATCGCACCGCGCCAACGTCGCGGCCGATACGGAGCAATCGGTGTCAACGCCAACGTATGCGATCCCAACGGCAAAATGGGGCCATGTGCGGAATAGTTGTAAGCGGTGCTACCGGCCGGAGTCGCAACGATGACACCATCACCGGTCAATTCATCAATCCGAGTTTGGCCATTGAGATCAATACTGATATACGCCGCCTGATGCGTTTGACGCAGCAACGACACCTCGTTATAGGCAAGTGATTCGACACTGACACCAGATTCTGTCTGTGCCATCATCTGTAACGGACGCAGTTTGGCCGGTTCAGCACGCTGCAAGCGTTCCAGCAGGTCATCATGATATTGATTCATCAGAAAACCGACTGAACCAAGTTTCATACCGTATACCGGCTTACCGCTTGCCCCATGACGATGCAAAGTCCGCAACATGAAGCCATCGCCTCCCAAAGCACACAGCACATCGGCCTCTTCAATCGAACAATCACCATAACGGGCCATCAACTCCTGGCGTGCCCGTTGTGCCGGTTCAGCGGTACTGGCCAGGAACGCAATGCGAGGTGCGGCAGTCATCATCATCTCCAAAGATCAAGCCCTTCAGCATACTGCAAGCACACGACCCATTTAGAATTAAAGAGCACAGCAGCGGCCACGCACTCAAGCACCATGCGCAGCAAGCTGCCCTAAACGCTGTACCGCAACCGAGAGCGTTGGGTAATCCAGCGTCTTCTGCTCGTTCAATTCAGCCAACATCGACAGTGTGAAACGCAAACTGCTGTCATCACGCCCAATCCATTGGTCAACCTTTTCCTCAGCACTCATTCCAGGCATTGCCAACACATGCCCGGACAAAGAGCGCTGGTGCGCTGCCAACTCATCACGCAACACGCCGCGCGCAATCGCCTGCCAGCGGCCAGTCACTTCCAGTGCATCAATGTGTGCAAACAACCAGGGCAACCCCAATGCAGCACCCAAACAGAAATGCACCTTGGAAACCTCCACGGGGTGAAGCTTGGACATATGTGCTAATTCAATCATGTCAAACGCCTGTCCCAAGAAACACAGTTCAGACAGTTGCTGAGCCAACGTCTGGGAAAGCCCCTTCTCCTTCCAGTCCTGCAAACTAGCCTCGTACGCCGCACGTTGCATCTCTGGCAACACGGCAGCCACCGGACGGATAGCGTTGAACGCCCCGCGGTAACGCTCCACCACCACAGCAATATCCGGCATCTGGCCAGGACGCAACAGCAACCAACGCACACATGACCACTGCAAACGCCAGATCACCTCTAATGCATCCATCTGCACCGACTCGGGGATCCGTCCATCCAATGCATCAATCTCAGCCCACAAGGCACGAACACCCAACGTCTCGCGGCTCATCGTGTAGGCTTTGGCAACCTCGCCAATACTGCGCCCGGTGTCCTCCTGCATCCGCATCAGGAACGTTGCTCCCATGCGATTAATGGTCGTATTCGTTACCGCCGTCGCGATGATCTCGCGTTTCAAACGATGCTGCTCCATCACATGGGCATAAGCCTTCTGCAACGGCTCCGGAAAGTAGCGTTGCAATTCCTGTGACAGATAAGGATCTTCAGGCACATCAGATGCAAGCAATTGCTGAAATGCAACCAGTTTGGAGTACGACAACAACACCGCAAGCTCCGGCCGAGTCAAACCCAAACCACGTGCCTTACGTGCTGATAACTCAGCGTCCGATGGTAGGAATTCGATCTGCCGATCCAACAATCCCTGCCTCTCAAGGGTACGGATAAAATGCTGTTTGGAACCAAGACGCTTGACACTCATCCGTTCCATCAAGCTCAACGCCTGATTTTGACGGATGTTGTCCCACAACACTAACTGCGCCACATCATCAGTCATTGACGCCAATAGCGCGTTGCGCGCATCGAAACAGAGCGTCTTGGCCTGCACGACATCATTCAGCAGAATTTTGATGTTGACCTCGTGATCAGAGGTGTCTACGCCGGCAGAATTGTCGATGAAATCCGTGTTGAGCAACACACCGCGCTGTGCCGCCTCAATGCGACCAAGCTGGGTTAACCCCAAGTTGCCGCCTTCACCGACGACCTTGCAACGTAGCTCAAGGCCATTGACGCGTAGAGCATTATTGGCACGATCACCAACATCGGCATGCGTCTCGCTGCTCGCCTTGACATAGGTACCGATGCCACCATTCCAAAACAGATCCACAGGTGCTTTGAGAATCGCGCTGATCAACACATTCGGAGAGAGTTGCTTGATCCCTTTATCCAAACCCAGCACCTCGGCCACCTGCGGGCTAATCTGAATCGACTTCAAAGTACGCGGATAGATGCCGCCGCCTTTGCTGATCAACGTGGCATCGTAATCGGCCCAACTGGAGCGCGGCAGCTTAAACAAGCGCTCACGCTCGGCAAACGAAAGAGCTGCATCCGGCATCGGATCCAAAAAAATGTGGCGATGATCGAAGGCTGCCACCAAAAGACTATGACGCGACAGCAGCATGCCGTTACCAAACACATCACCAGACATGTCACCAACGCCAATGCAACGAAAATCTTCATTCTGGCAATCACGCCCAAGTGCACGAAAATGGCGCTTGACTGACTCCCAGGCACCACGGGCAGTGATGCCCATGCCTTTGTGGTCGTAACCGACCGATCCACCCGAGGCAAATGCGTCACCCAGCCAAAAACCATGCTCCAACGCCAAACGATTGGCGATATCAGAGAACGTTGCAGTGCCTTTGTCGGCCGCAACCACCAGATACGGGTCATCCTGATCGTAACGTACCAACTGCGCTGGCGGCACGATCTGACCATCGACAATGTTATCCGTCAGATCCAGCAGGCACTGAATAAACAGTGTGTAACATGCAATGCCTTCGGCCTGGATCGCATCGCGATCAGCAACGGAAGGCAAGCACTTCACGAAAAATCCGCCCTTAGCACCCACTGGAACAATGACGGTATTTTTCACCATCTGTGCTTTCACCAAACCGAGTACCTCTGTGCGGAAATCTTCACGCCGATCAGACCAGCGCAAACCACCACGAGCCACAGGACCAAAACGCAGATGAATGCCTTCCACACGGGGGCTGTAAACAAAAATTTCGCGGTATGGGTGCGGCTTGGGCAAATCCTGTATCTGCGTGGAATCAAACTTAAAGCTGATACAGGAACCCAACGGCCCCTGCTTGCCTGTTTGATAATAATTGGTACGCAAGGTCGCATCGATCACACCAACGAAGCTACGCAGGATACGATCTTCGTCCACATTGGCTACATGATCCATCAGCTTAAGCAGCACCGCATGGACAGTCTCTCGATAGACGTGACGATCACTGAAACTCGCTTCGAGCATTGGCTCCAGTGCTTTTAAAACAGCTGTATCGCCATCGGCCAGGGCCGTTAACTGCACTCGACGCTGTAGTTGATTGTCCTTCCATCGTTTGGGGGCATCGTCAATCGCCGGGTTGAAACGGGCGTCGAACAGTTCCACCAACACTCTCGCCAACAGTGGATACTGTGCAAACGTCGCTTCAACGTAACTTTGTGAGAACGGGACGCCAGTTTGCAGCAGATATTTGCAGTAGCCACGCAGCAACGCCACCTGACGCCAATGTAGACCGGCGGCAAGCACCAAACCGTTAAAGCCGTCATTTTCAGCATTACCATCCCAGATCCGCACGAACGCTTCAACGAAAGCCATCGCCACAGCAGTAACATCAATGACACCGACAGCAGATTGGACTTCGAAATCCTGGATGCACATTGGAACAGGGGCAATATGCAAGCGGTATAGCCGTTCAGAAATCACCCGTAACCCGAGATTCTCCATCATCGGTAATACATCTGAAAGCGGGATACCGTCCAAGTGACGGTACAGTTTCAAACGCAGCCCAGGTGAATCGGCACACGATAAAGCATGCAAGCTCAAACGCAGATCGTCAGCACCTTGCAATGCCGCCAAATGTTCGACATCCACTGCCGCAGACTCGATGGAAGACTCTTCCAAGTAATTCGCCGGCAACGCACGTGCATAGAGCGCGGCCATGCGCAAGCCGACATTCTCGCCGTGACGCGTTACCAGCACTTCACGGAGCGCGTCTTGGCCGTTACGCAGTAAATGCGCCACACGCTCTTCCAATGCCTGAGCATCATCGGGTTCCAACACATAGCCACTTTGTGGCCTGATGATGAGATGCAATTGTGCCAATGGTGACAATTCATTCACTATCACTGAAGAATCAATGTATTCGCCATGCAAAACATCCTTGAGCAATGCCTCAATACGCGAACGTACATCCTGATTGAAGTACTCGCGCGGCACATACACCAGCGCTGAGATAAAACGCTGGTACTTGTCGCAACGCAAAAATAAACGGCTGCGCACACGATGATGTAAGCCGAGAATACCCATTGCAGTGCGATACAGTGCTTCATCACCAGACTGAAACAGCTCTTCACGCGGGAGCGTCTCTAGAATGTGGCGCAAAAGTTTGCCGCTATGGCTGTCCAACGTCAGGCCTGACTTGTTCATCACGTATTGGTAACGCTGGCGTACGAACGGGATCTCCCAAGGGCGGCAGTAATATGCACTGGAGGTAAACAAACCCAGGAAGCGCCGCTCACCGATCATGCGTCCTTCAGCATCAAACTCCAGTACACCGATGTAATCCATATATCCGCCCCGATGCACCGGGGAACGTGCATTGGTCTTGGTCAAAATCAGTGCATCATCTTGGCCGGCAGATTGACTCAGACGGTAAGCTGCAAAACTCGCCATTGGGCGTGGCGGTGACACATCCTGGGCACGCATCAATCCTAAGGCAGTCTCCTGCAACGATGCCAACACGGCTTCTGCACCATGCTTGGCAACGCTGTATTCACGGTAACCGAAAAAAATAAAATGATCTGCCGCAACCCAGCGTAGAAATGCCTGCATCTCATGCCGCATTGCCTCGTTCGGCACACAGCGCATGTCCATAGACTCGGCTAATCTCAGCATGTGCTCACGCATGGCGCCCCAATCAGCCACAACAGCGCGTACCTGATCCAAGGCCTTGCGTATTGCCTTCTCGACCACCGCCATTTGCTCCGTCGACTGGCGATCGATCTCCAACACCATGAACGATTCAGCGATCCCCTCCCCCACCGCAATCAGCCTATCTTCATTGTTTCGAGTCAATTCGATCACCGGATGAAAGAGCAAATGCACACCAATGCCCAACTCCGCCAAAGTCATGATGACTGTGTCTACCAGAAATGGCATATCCTCGTTAACAATCTGCAACATGGTGTGGGAGCTGTCCCAACCGTGGACATGAATCGCAGGTTTACACGCACGCACGTTCGCCGTGCCACTACTGCGTACACGTGCAAACTCCAACATGCCCATCACCAATGCAGCCCACTGTTCCGGCGTACGCCTGGCAAACTCATCCGTTTCCATCCGGCAGTAAAAAGCGGCCCCGAGCCGCTGTACATCCGATTGCATGGACACCGGACACTGCTCGCGCAGTACGGCAAACACAGACTCCAGGTTAACCATGCATCTCGGCTCAACATCGCCAACTAACGATTGCTTAGCAGGATCCTGGGCAGGTCCTTTGACCGATGTCGATAAAGACTTCTTTGAGACCATCACTCAATCACAGATGTTCATTGACAATATCAAGATTGTAACGACACGCAAATTAGATCGCCTTGTGCATAACCAGATAGGGTAGGGTTTAAAAGCATGATCTGGCCATGATCACTAAGACCACCTCGCGTTTTGAAAGCCGTAACGCATGTACTTGCACCACTAGCGAAAGTATCCGAGCACCAACTTACGCACTGTTGGAGATGACCGACGCAAGCAACAAGAGCGCCGATTCATGCAATATCATTCGCACATTACTGCTCTGCCTACGCATGCCAGCATCACCACTGATCTGTGAATGAGGTGTGGGCCGCTCTCCATCAGTAACATCAGGATTCGATAAAAAAGTGCATGCTTCAACCATAAAACACCAAGACACTTTAAAATTCAGGAATCCATCGGCATCTATAGCGTTACCAACCCGCTCATCAACCCAGCAAAACGCTTTAACGCAATCATGACTTCTGACTTCCACAGCATGGGAATCTCCTTAAACTTTAAAGTTGAATCTGGCATCCAAAGTGCACCAATCGCAAGGAAGATATCGACCTATTCACCTTTAAAAAGAAGAGCCAATTATATATGAAATCAAACTGATAGGTATAGTTGATCCCTGATACTCATTGGACTTGGCATCGCATGCAAGGCTTTCACGTCAGTATCTACCGATCAACTGCCTGGGAAGCGCTCCACTTCGGGATCGCCACAATACAAACGGAGAATTTTTCAGAAGCATGCAATACATAAATAAAACGTGTCTGCAACAACCAGGGCATATTTCTGTGTCAGATCAACTCACAACCTCGGAGCCATTCCCGATGACTGTCCCGTTACGCGTACTCGGCTTGGTCTACACCGTCTTGCTAACACTTACCGCATGCAGTAAGTCCGAACAGCCGCAGATGCCAACACCAGAAGTTAGTATCGTCGAAGCAAAGCCGCAAACAACTCCCATACAACTTGATTTAGTCGGACGTCTATCCGCATACCGCTCCGCAGACGTACGCGCACGCGTGGCTGGAATATTACAAAAGCGGATATACACCGAAGGCACCGAAGTAAAAGAAGGTCAGCCGCTGTTCCAAATCGACCCTGCGCCATTTCAAGCCACGCTGTTAGAAGCACAAGGCCGTTTAGCTGCAGCAGAAGCCACGTATAAAAATGCCAAAATCGTCGCTGACCGCGCCCGCCGCTTGTCCCCTGAGCAATACATTTCGCGCTCGGATGTAGACAATGCCGAGGCAGCAGAACGCACGGCAGCCGCCAGTGTCGAACAAGCACGCGCCGCAATGCAGAGCGCACGCATCAATCTCAATTACGCCAACGTCACTGCCCCAATCAGCGGTCTTGCTGGCCAACAGCGAGTCACTGAAGGAGCTTTAGTTGGATCTGGGAGCAGCACCCTACTCACAACCGTTGATCAAATTGATCCGTTGTACGTGAACTTCTCAATGAGCAATGATGAGTTGATGCAACTACGCCAAGCACAGCACCAGGGAAGTGTGCAATTGAGTAGCGACAATACATCGACCATCGACGTACTCCTCAGCGATGGCAGCAAATATCCACACCAAGGGATATTGGATTTCTCCGGAGCAACTGTTGATCCGAGCACCGGCACAGTCTCACTGCGTGCAGTGCTTCCAAATACTGATCATCTCCTGCTGCCCGGAGCCTTTGTCACATTCAAAGCCAACCTCGGCCAGCGCAACAATACGATCCTGCTACCCGGTGCAGGGGTACAACGTGATGCGAACAGCGCTTACGTCCTGGTGATAGACAAAGATGGCAAGGTCATCCGCAAGAACGTGACCACGACAGGGATGAAAGATAACCAGTGGTTGATTACTGCTGGACTCTCCAGCGGAGACCGTGTGATCGTTGATGGTCTCCAGAAAGTCAAAGAAGGCGCTCCGGCCAAGGGTATCCCCTGGAAACCAGATCCCATTTCCAGCAGCGCACACGCAGCAGCCAAGACACCCACTCACACCGCTAAGACCGAACAATAACGGACACATCCACCATGCCAAAATTTTTCATTGAGCACCCAATCTTTGCCTGGGTGGTGGCGATCATGATCTCACTTGCGGGTGTGATCTCGATCTTCAACCTTGGCGTCGAATCTTACCCGAGCATCGCTCCACCCCAAGTGACCATCACTGCCCATTATCCTGGTGCAAGTGCAGACACACTTGAAAAGTCAGTCACTCAAGTGATCGAACAGCAACTGACCGGCATTGATCACCTGCTGTACTTCAGTTCCAGCTCAGCCTCCAACGGGCAAGCCACAATCACCCTCACTTTTGAAAGCGGCACCAACCCGGATATTGCCCAAGTACAGGTCCAAAATAAGGTATCGCTAGCCACTCCCCGCCTTCCCAGTGAGGTGACCCAGCAAGGTGTGGTGGTGGCTAAAGCTAACGCCGGCTTCCTGATGGTGGCCGCACTACGCTCAGATAACCCTGCATTCGACAAAGACGCATTGAACGACTTTGTCGGCACACACGTGCTTGAGCAAATCTCGCGAGTGCCTGGTGTCGGCAGCACCAATCAGTTCGGTGCACAGTACGCAATGAATATCTGGCTGAATCCAGAAAAGCTGCAGGGCTACCACCTGTCGGCAAGCCAGGTGTACAACGCAATCAGTACCCAGAATGTGCAATTTGCTGCTGGTTCAATCGGCGCTGATCCGGCACCGGCCAATCAGAGCTTCACCACAACGGTCACCACAAAAGGCCGCTTCACCACGCCTGAGCAATTCGAAAACATCATCCTACGTACTAATAATGACGGCAGCACAGTACGGCTGAAAGACGTGGCGCGCGTCAAGATAGGCGCAGAGAGTTATGGCATTGACTCTCAGTACAACGGTAAACCCGCTGGTGCCTTTGGTGTACAACTGCTGCCTGGTGCCAACGCGTTACAGGTTGTTGAAAGCATACATACCAAAATGGACGAGCTGCAAAGCACGTTTCCGCAAGGCGTCACTTGGTTCACTCCTTATGAAAGCACCACTTTTATCAAGATATCGATCAAGGAAGTGGTGAAAACGCTGGCCGAAGCGATTGTCTTGGTCTTCCTTGTGATGCTGATCTTTCTGCAGAACTTCCGTGCGACGATCATCCCGACCTTGGTGATTCCGGTTGCCTTGCTCGGTACCTTTGCAGGCATGTTAGCGATTGGATTCACTATCAACCAACTCACCTTATTTGCAATGGTGCTAGCTATCGGCATCGTAGTCGATGATGCGATCGTGGTCATCGAAAATGTCGAGCGCATCATGACCGAAGAACATTTAGAACCTAAAGCCGCTACGCAGAAAGCAATGACACAAATCACCGGAGCGGTGATAGCCATCAGCATCGTGTTGACAGCAGTATTTATCCCTTCTGCGATGCAACCGGGGGCCGCTGGAGCGATTTACAAACAATTTGCACTGACAATTGCGATGTCAATGGGTTTTTCAGCATTCCTGGCGCTCACCTTCACGCCCGCACTATGCGCGAGTTTCCTGAAATCTAGCCACGGACAAAATAAAAATTGGATCTTCCGTACCTTTGAGAAGTACTACGAGAAACTCTCGCACCGCTATGTCCGTCTCATCAGCAACACACTCAAGCGTACTCCACGCTGGACAGCATTTTTTGCGGTACTCGTCGTCCTCTGTGGCTTTTTATTTACACGGATGCCTTCAAGCTTCCTGCCTGAGGAGGACCAAGGCTTCGCGCTAGCGATTGTGCAGCTTCCACCAGGCGCCACAAAAACGCGTACGAACGAAGTATTCACTCAGATGCGCGCTGTATTGGAGAAAATACCGTCCATCGAAGGGCTCATGCAAATCACTGGCTTCAGTTTCGTTGGCTCAGGTGAAAACGTTGGAATGGGCTTCATCCGATTAAAACCCTGGCAGGAACGTCAGGAGACCGCCGATCAACTGATTCAGCAACTGAATGGTATGTTCTACGGCATCAAGGGGGCGCAAATCTTTGTGGTCAACCTTCCCACCGTACAGGGGCTTGGCCAGTTTGGTGGCTTCGATATGTGGCTGCAAGACCGCAACGGCCTTGGCCACGAAGCATTGACTCAAGCACGTAATGTGGTGCTCGGCAAAGCGGCACAACGCCAGGATGTGATGGTTGGTGTGCGTCCGAATGGGCTGGAAAACTCTCCTCAGCTGCAATTGACTGTTGATCGTGTACAAGGAGAGTCGATGGGTCTGTCAACCAGCGATATCTACAAAGCAATCCAACTAATGCTGGCTCCGACCTACGTAAACGACTATTTCTCTGAAGGTCGTATTAAACGCGTCAACATGCGTGCCGATGACATGTACCGCACCAGTCCTGATTCACTACGCAATTTCTACACACCCAGCAGTTCTGCTACCGATGTCAATGGCCAACCATTGATGATTCCGCTCAGTAACGTCGTAAAGGCCGATTGGATATACGCAGCACCATCGCTCGATCGTTATAACGGTTATTCGGCAATCAATATTGTTGGAAACACAGCCCCTGGTACATCATCCGGACAAGCAATGAAGGTGTTGGCAAGTATCGTTAACGACGATCTGCCGCATGGGTTTGGCATTGATTGGAGCGGGATGTCCTACCAAGAGATCATCGCTGGCAACGCAGCAACGTTACTACTGGTGCTGTCTGTTGTCGTGGTGTTCCTATGCTTATCAGCACTTTACGAAAGTTGGTCAATCCCCGTGGCTGTACTGCTGATCGTACCCATCGGTATACTCGGTACAATCGTGTTCTCCATGCTTCGTGGCTTACCGAACGATCTGTACTTCAAAATCGGCCTGATCACGGTCATTGGTCTTGCTGCAAAAAATGCAATCCTGATTGTGGAGTTCGCAGTTGCACAACGCGCCACTGGCAAGACACTGCGTGAGGCGACCATTGATGCAGCACGTTTACGCTTCCGCCCAATCCTGATGACATCCTTAGCGTTCATCCTGGGTGTGCTGCCGCTGGCAATCTCCTCGGGTGCTGGCGCTAACGCGCGACATTCAATTGGCACTGGGGTGATCGGGGGCATGACATTCGCAACCATCTTCGGAGTGATCTTTATCCCACTGCTCTTTGTCGTGGTGCGACGCATCATCGGCGATAAGCTTGATGAGCAATCCAAGGAATACCTTGAAGCGCAATCAAGCAGTGGACATCTTCAGAATCGCTGATTCTGATCGTTTGAACAGCACTAGGAAGCAAGCCCCGGTCATAAGACAGGGGCTTCGTGCTTTCTGGAAAGAAATGAAGCCTACAACTCGTTGCGCAGACGGCGGTAACCCTCAACAAGCCGGTTATTGGTTTGCGCCACATCTTCAGAAAACTCGGAGGCAGCCACAGTAACTCTTGGTATTGTGCCAAGGTCGGTACTTGGCCCAATACGCTCGGTGGAAGGGACGTAGAAGCCAGGAGGCAAATCACACCCATCAACCACAGCATTGTGCCGAACGACGCAACCATCACCAACGACACAGTTGAACAACACACTGTTGAAGCCAATGAACACACGCTCACCGATCGTACACGGCCCATGCACGATCGCCCGATGCGCAATTGAAGTACGTGCACCGATCGTCACCGCGGCACCAGACTTAGAATGAATCACCACCCCATCCTGGATGTTGGCACCAATACCAATACGAATTGGATTAATGTCTCCCTCAGCCGTAGTCTCATCCGCACGGATGACTGCATACGGGCCAATAAAAACACCAGCCTCAACAATGACACAACCACATAAGATGGCAGTAGGATCAACAAAAGCACTTTCATGAACATCTGGCAGGTCTCCCCGCGGATTTTTACGGATCATATGACAGCGGTTGTGGTGAGAATCAGAAAGGGCTACTGCATGCCTGTTGAGTTGAACATAGATCAGTTCGATCACTCATCTGCGGTACTGGCAACCGCATCATTAGGATGCAAGCTCTCCAAGTGCCTGACATGTACCCTGAAAGCGGAATAATGGATTGCTAATCCGTGTTGCAAACGGCGCGTAGCATCTTCCACGTACATCAAGTTAGCGCCATTGAGACGAGCAAACGCCTGTTCATCGACACGTCGTACCGCTGCCTGTACAGGCGTGGACAAGATGCGCTCGGCACAGTCGACTAATGCAGGAAGCCCCAATTCAACTGCCTGCTCAGTGAGTGCAACCTCAATACGTGCCAGGCTACGCTGACTGTGTGGTGTGGCATACGAACCATTGGAGCGCAACCAATCAGCAACAGTCTCAGGCGACAATGCAGACACCTCCACGTGTTCTTGTAGAAATGCATCGGCCAACATCTGCCGCGCTAATGCCGCCGAACAAGGACACGTCGACGAATATGCGACCTCCACACACAACCAGAATTGGACGTGCCCAGCAGAATATTCGGCACGCAACCACACCGGATAGCCACGCCAACCAGACAAATCGTTACTCACCAACGCCGGCACACGTCGCAGCCAATCGAAATACCAATCCACACGCGCGGCGGTAGACGCACAATCAGCATGACTATTCACCATCGCGGAGAGCAATCCGCAAATACCCACCGGTGTCAGTGGCTCAACCGCATACGTATCCAACAGGCGATACAAGCGCGACATATGAATCCCTTTGACTCCCATCGCAGGTAAATCAATCTGTGCTCTAGCACGTCCAATCACATGTTGGCCACCATCGGCTGTCGTCAACTGTACTGGTACTACGATTCCATCCATGCCAACCCAACGCAACGGCGCAGCGATTGCGGGGCTGTCATGAACAGCAACATCAGGAATAGAAGTGGACATCATTGAGAACTCGCAACATACATCATGGAAAAAATCTCACCTGCACAAGCCACAGATCGAACGTCGATAGTCATCGGTATCACGCATGAAGCCGCTCTCAACCACTGCTGCGCAAGCAGATGCAACCGGGACACCTTACTTAGCCACGTGGACACGCTGGTGTCCGAACTGCACCCAAGCAGTGCTGCTTAGACGCCTAACATCATCCCTGGGACCAATCGCAACCACCCACAGCACCTCGCGCAAACAGAGCCTTCGTAACAAAATAGCGACATGACTAGCCGGCCAGATAACGTCATTCATGTCACGATTGCGCATTCCACGCAGCGTACACATGGACACCCATCACACATAGATACTGCAATTCAATCAATGACAAGAAACTGGGCACAGAGTTAAGTTAACGCCGCTGGAAATATGTTATAAAATAACACAATAAATCCGAGTAAATACTGTCAAACACCACATTTTCACGGCTGATCATCTGTGATGAATCCATTAATTCCCAATACCTACGAAGCTTGGCGTCACTGCATAGAACACCGCTGCAACATCCCTCTGACTCAGACTTATATTGAGGAACGCTTGGCTGCATTAAGTGATCCGAACAATTTCCACACTCAGCAATTCATACGATGTTGGGGGGAAACACATTTACGACAAATCACGCATTGGTTCACGTTAGCGATTGAGTCTGAACGGCACACCTCTCGCCATCTCCCGGGCCCAATATCGGAAAAATAATTACTTGCACCACAAAATCATGATTTCCTCAAAAATGATACTGGCTGCTTACACCAGATATCTCGCATCTTCTAATACTGTATTTATGTTTTCGCCCGTAATCTAAACACACAGGGAGACGAAGCGAACACAACATGCCGACTTTAATCCTGTGTAAAAACTCAACCAACCATCTTCGATACGGTTAAATACACGTCCGATCGGACTGTCACTGCATCATCTCCCTTGGGCCATTGTGGATCGAACCACACACACTAAAGCATCAGGGGGCCTGCCCCTACTCTTCTAAAATCAACGGTTTAACAGAAAGCTGCTCGAAGCGATCCTCACATACACCTGATGTCCTAAGCTTTATCTAGCAGTTAACATCACGTGCAATGGTTTACACAAAGCATCCACAGAAAAAACGCGCTACAAATAAAAAAAACCTCAAAAACCCTTAGTCATTGATTTCACCTGTCTTGCCTAGCACATTTATTACGCCCTGCTTGCGTCCCTTTTGACTCAGCACCCCTGACTTACTCGCACACAAAGGCAATGCACATGACATGAAGCTTGCCGCATATTGGAGCAGACGCAACGCTAGTTCTTGAAGTTCTGAAATTGCAGCACGTGTAGATCCCTGATAGCACCAAAACACAATCAAAATGTAACGACATCAAGGCCGGCAAACAAAAACAACCTGGACAAAAGCTGAGATATCTACATAGATACCCACCCGAACGCATTCGAAGACTAAAACCCGAACCCAAGAAACACTGCATCCCTGCAAAGAAACAGGCAAAATCCTCCGAACAACAACACTCCAGCAAGATACATATCTACGACACACCTGCTTGTGGACACACTACAAACATGTGCGACTCAACAGCAGCCCGCCGCCCCATTCATCCCTAGAGACTGGAACGGGATAACGGCTCCAAAGAGCCTGAACACGTGCCTGGCATCAGATCAGTAGATGCAATGCCATCTACCCATCCACCGAATATCATCACAACTGGCTATGCAACCGACAACGATTAACTGATGAATGGTCTCTTTGATACTTATCATATTCGCCGCGCCTTTTCCCGCGCGGCCCACAGCTACGACACCAACGCCGTACTCCAACACGAAGTTGAACAACGTCTACTCGAATCTCTGGACTATCTCGGCGACCGCATACCGCGCGTAATACTTGATGTAGGAGCCGGCACCGGACGTGCCAGTATCGCAATGAAAAAACGCTGGCCTAAAGCACAAGTGATCGCACTCGATCAAGCAATGCCGATGTTGCAAGAAGCACGGAAACGCAGTCACTGGTGGAACCCATTAGCCCTGATCTATGGCGATGCACGCACCCTGCCAGTGGCAGACGCGAGTGTCGATGTCATCTTCAGCAACCTATGCCTACAGTGGATCGAAGATCTACCAACAGTATTCGCCGGCTTCCGCCAAGCACTACGGCCCGGCGGCCTACTGCTGTGCTCCCTCTTCGGCCCAGATACCCTCATCGAATTGCGCCAAGCATTTGCTCAGGCTGATGCAGTGCCGCACATCAGTCCTTTTCCATCAATGCCTCAGTGTGGCGACGCACTCGTATTGGCTCATTTCCAAAACCCGGTACTAGACCGCGACCTATTCACCCTGACCTACGACGACCTATCAGCCCTGATGCGCTCGTTACGTGCGATCGGTGCAACCAACGCATTGCAAGAGCGCCGTACTACCCTGACAGGGCGTGGACGCTTCGCAGCCACCGCTGCCGCCTATGAAACATTGCGCAACGCTGATAACAAACTCCCAAGCTCCTGGGAAGTCATCTACGCCTGCGCTTGGGCACCAACATCGGAACCAATGACCAGAGAAAACAACCATGAAATTGCCAGCATCCCAATCAACTCCATTCCAATTCGCCGCCGCAATTCCAGCTAAATAGCACAACCACAAAACCCGCTCCTTACGCTACGATCACCCTTCTCATCAATACTGCGATACGTGCTCTCTACATGATCAAATGGTCTTTGATAATCCTGTTTGTCGTATCAGTCCTTTACACCCACTTCAGAGGCCGTGTTCGCCATCGTTTAAGACGACAGCTATTTGACCACTCCACCTTCATGGCACCTATTAATGCACTGATGTACCTATGCTCACGCATACCCACCACACCGTTCATCGACCCCGCCACGTTCTTCCCCGAGCTGATGCCCTTACGCACTCAATGGACTACGATCCGCGATGAAGCACTCGCATTACAACGCATACAGAAGATACGAGCGGCCGAAGGCCATACCGACGCAGGATTCAACTCGTTCTTCCGACGTGGCTGGAAACGCTTCTACCTAAAGTGGTACGGCACCACACATCCATCTGCTATCGCGCTGTGTCCAAAAACCACAGCACTGCTGAAAAACATCCCTGCAATCAAAGCCGCCATGTTCGCCGAACTGCCGCCAGGTGGTGACTTGCGTCCACACCGCGACCCATTCGCAGGTTCAATGCGTCTGCACTTAGGGTTGGCAACCCCAAACCACACAAGCTGCTTTATCGACGTCGACGGTCAGCGCTACAGCTGGCACGACGGCGAATGGGTCATGTTCGACGAGACCTACATCCACTACGCACGTAACGACACAGAGCACAATCGCATCATCCTATTCTGCGATATCGAACGCCCAATGCGCTGGCGTTGGGCACAAGCATTGAATCGCTTCGTTGCCAAACATCTACTCGCTGCCGGCACCTCACCTAATCAAGCAGGTGACCAAACCGGCGGCATCAACCGCATGTTCCATCACTTCTACGCATTACGCCTGAAAGCAAAAGCACTGAAACAATATAGCAACACCCTGTACCAAACGATCAAATGGAGCCTGTTCACCCTATTTGTCATTGGCATCTTCCTGTTGTGAACCACAGCACCCGCAGCCCACGCATACTGAAAAAAACACACTAAACTGCGATCTCATCGGCACTTTCCCTCATCACCTCATCCTTAACTTAGATCACATAACGACGTAAGACACACAACGCACCATAAAAATCATGAATATCGGACAATGTGCTCTCAAAAAATCTCAGCATAGCCCCTAAAAAAATCCACTGAAAAAAAGCAAGTCATGATTCCTACAGCTTAAAGCTGTACTGTGATTTCAGAAGTCTGAGAAAGCATTGAGGGAATAATGGCGTATGACGTATTCAAATAGAACTCCACCTACTCAATTCGCCTGTATCACCAAATCACGATGAAAAAAGTACACCTCTTGCAGCAAAAAGCGCCAACGGGTGTGCAAACTGCGGAAACGCGTGCTCGGCGTCGCCGAAGCCAACGCATCAATATCCAGCTCCCGACACAGTCGTAACGCACGTGCCATATGTAACGGATCACTCACCACAATAGCGCGTCGCAACCCATAAACACGCATGAGCTGACGCGCCTGGATCAGGTTCTGACGGGTGGTCCGCGAAACAGTCTCGATAAGAATCGCCCTGGATGGCACGTCGTAACGCAACGCATAACGGCGCGCTACTTGCGATTCAGCAAAGCGCGCACTGCTCCCACCAAAGCCACCTGTAAAGATCAACGTAGGCGCATAACCGTGCTGATACAGATACAAACCATGACGGATCCTTTCCTCAAACACAGGTGATGGCTTGGCGTCATAGGCAGCAGCACCAAGCACAATAATCACATCAGATGATGCCGCTTGGTCACGTTGCCCAATCCAGACAATCCAACCAGCGACTGCCACTAACCAGAAGAACACGAGCACCACCAAAACGCAGATCCATTGCCACCAGCGATAGCCTGTAATACAACGACTCAAGACACCACCAAAACGCTCACGCCGCAGATGAAGAAACCGGCACTACACCCACATCCAAAAAAACGTGCAGAAATGGCTGCATGACACAACCAAGCAACATCACACCACAGTGCTCTGAACTCACCGCCCAGTCCGCAACCAAAAACATATGCGTGCAGGAGCAGCATCCCCGTCAAGCTCCCTATACATGATTTGACCGACAAGGCAAAAGATGAATAGAACATAATCACTCGCGCCAACGGGATTCACGTCGCCGCCGTTAAGCACCACCGCCACGACAACCATAACCGACAATGAAGAATAACGAGATATCAATGCAATTCCATCTATTTTTAAGATCCAATGCTATTCAGACTGAACGGCCATGCACCCTTTGATGTGCAGAAATACCCTTGGACAAACATCGCTCCACCAGACATTTTCACCACTGTGGTAATAAAACTCGAACACCAAAACACCAACACCAAGTACAAACACATCACCCAACACCGTCATATCTACTTAGAAACAGCACCTGGACACACACATATCACCGCACTGCCCCATGAATTTAATGCCCCACTACGTCACTATCGAAACAAGAACACCCCGATGAAAGCCCGTCTGTTCCTGCCCATCCTAATCATGTCTGCGATCAGTGGCTGCGCAACGTACACTTATAGCAATGGCTACTACCACGGCACACCAACGGTGGAGTACCACTACCCACCAAACTATTACTACCCCCACGGCTATGGGATACATGATTTATTCAATTATCCGATACCACCCATCTATCCCCGAGACTTCTATCGCACCCACATTCATCTCCCCTACCAGCAAAGACCCCATCATGACCCAAGCCGACCACTGCCACCAAAACAACCCATAAAGCAGGAGCAGCCCAACCATATCGAAATGAGATTACGTGACAAACAACGCATTTAGCGCAATCAGCACTTGCATCTCAGGGAGCATTACCTACATCGTGAACGCGTTGTGAACTCCAGCATCTGTTTCTGACTTGGTGTTACTGAGCGTTTAATGTCGGCACCCGGCAGGGAAACTTGGATCCCCCCTATTCCGACCCCTGTCGGGAGTCGGCACCTCATACAACAAAAGCCTTCTTCTGAATATTGCTGATCAAGACTTGATGTTGCTCTGATCAAAACTAGAATTAATGAAGATATGCCCACATTGTGTGGACACCATGAAACATCAAAGGCTGGCAGCCCTCTGACCTGCCAGCCCCTTGCTTCCCCACCGCACGCGTGGCCAGCCCCTATTCCAATCCCGACCTTTGCGCCTGTAGCCGCAAATGCTGCGGCAGGTGCAACAATATAGAAAGCATAAAATGTGCCAACTCTAAACAAGGCATTTCTGAAAGTCACACAAAACACATAAAATTCCATCCAAGCTGCCTCCCTACTCCAAGCAGCCACTTCGAGTCATCCCGCCCATCCTTCTCCACTACCGCCATTGCACACATGACTGATTCCTTCTATCGCTACGACGTTATCGTCATCGGTGCTGGCCATGCCGGTAGCGAAGCCGCTCTGGCTGCCGCACGGACCGGAGCACACACCCTATTGCTGACCCACAATATTGAAACCATCGGTGCAATGAGCTGTAACCCAGCCATTGGTGGCATCGGCAAGGGCCACCTGGTTAAAGAAATCGACGCACTCGGCGGAGCAATGGCACACGCCGCAGACGCCGCTGGCATCCAATGGCGCACTCTCAACGCATCCAAAGGTCCGGCCGTACGCGCGACGCGCTGCCAAGCAGACCGCTCCTTATACCGTGCCGCAATCCGGCAGATGATTGAAGGCCAGGCACGCCTCAACATATTCCAAGCAGAAGTGGACGACCTGCTGTTTGAAGGGGACACTGTATGCGGTGCGATTACACACACCGGGTTGCATTTCAAAGCGCCTGCCGTCGTCCTTACCGCCGGCACATTCCTTGCCGGAAAAATCCATATCGGACCAACCCAATACGCCGCGGGGCGCATGGGCGACCCGCCAGCAACCATGCTAGCCGCCCGCCTGCGGGAACGTCTATTGACAGTTGCACGGCTCAAAACAGGGACCCCACCACGGATTGATGGCCGGACGCTGAACTACACAGCGATGCAAGAACAACCAGGTGACGCCCCACGCCCTACCATGTCCTTCATAGGAAACTCAGCTTCCCATCCCCCTCAAGTCAGCTGCTGGATTACTCAAACCACCGAACGCACGCATGAGATCATCCGGGCCGCCCTACACCGCTCGCCGCTATACAGCGGGCAAATTGAGGGCACCGGCCCACGCTATTGCCCATCAATTGAAGACAAGGTGGTGCGCTTCGCCGAGAAAAATAGCCACCAAATTTTCGTTGAACCTGAAGGGTTGAACGTCATCGACATCTACCCGAACGGCATCTCAACCTCATTGCCCTTCGACGTACAGTTAGAGCTGGTACGCAGCATCCGTGGGTTCGAACAAGCACACATCACCCGCCCCGGCTATGCCATCGAATACGACTTCTTCGACCCACGCGGACTCAAAGCATCACTGGAAACCAAAGCAATCGCTGGACTGTTTTTCGCTGGACAGATCAACGGCACCACCGGCTACGAAGAAGCAGCCGCCCAAGGCCTGCTGGCTGGACTCAATGCCGCACGCCATGTGCGTGGGCTATCCTCCTGGACACCACGCCGCGACCAAGCCTACCTGGGTGTTCTTGTTGACGATTTGATCACCCATGGCACCAACGAACCGTACCGCATGTTCACCAGCCGAGCAGAGTACCGATTACAACTGCGCGAAGACAACGCCGACGCACGCCTCACCGCAATCGGCCGTGACCTAGGCCTCGTCGACGATGCACGATGGGCACACTTCAACGCGAAACAGGAAGCAGTCGCCCGTGAATGTGGACGCCTGTCCGCGCTGTGGGCCACACCAGGCAACGCCCTAGGTCGTGAAGTCAAAGAAACCCTGGGAGTGACGCTCAGCCGTGAAACCAACATCATTGACCTTATGAAGCGGCCGGAACTGGATTACGCTGCACTGATGCGCGTCCCCTCCCTGGGTCCTGGCGTCGATGATGCCCAAGTCGCTGAGCAAGTCGAGATCAGCGTTAAATACGCTGGTTATTTAAACCGCCAGTCCGAAGAAATTACCCGCCAGCAGCGCCACGAAGCAACTGCAATCCCACTTGAATTCGACTATGCCGCAGTGCGAGGACTCTCCACAGAAGTCTTACAAAAGCTGCAACACATACAGCCACAGACAGTGGGTCAAGCGCAACGCATCCCGGGGATGACGCCTGCAGCAATCTCGTTATTACTGGTACACCTGGAACGCATGCGTCGCAACCGCGTCGCCTGATTCCAATCGCATCACTACACCTACCATGGCAAATAGCTATGCGTCACCGAGGTTGACGAAGCATTGCACCCACCAGGCTGTGGCTGGAGAGACTCCCTACAGAAGTCTTACAAAAGCTGCAACACATACAGCCACAGACAGTGGGTCAAGCGCAACGCATCCCGGGGATGACGCCTGCAGCAATCTCGTTATTACTGGTACACCTGGAACGCATGCGTCGCAACCGCGTCGCCTGATTCCAATCGCATCACTACACCTACCATGGCAAATAGCTATGTGTCACCGAGGTTGACGAAGCATTGCACCCACCAGGCTGTGGCTGGAGAGACTCCCTACAGTAGCTGACATTACGTCAGGCAGGACGCAAGCCGAAATCATCCTTGATGGCATGTGCTCGGCAGCACCGCAACGCCTGTAAGCAATTCAGACGCTAGCGAAGATGGCTGCTGCGGTTACGTCGATCTTCGAGGCACGGCCACACGAAAACCAACGCACAGGCAGCCACTCGGTAATGCCACTGCTACGGTCATGTTTAATCACGTTGTACAGCGAGCGAATGAGTGGACCCGCACGCCACGCCTCCACAAGCTCATCAATTAACGGCTGCGTGTGAACACCAAGGCACCACCCATGAGCAAGATAAACAAGCTTGAGCACTTGCAGAGGCGTGAGCACGGCCCCTCTTGTGAGGCCTTTTGCAAAAAGTAATTCGCGATGGTGGTGGCATGCCCATCACCCCCATTAGTTAAGGTAAGGGCTTCCCAAAACACCAGGAAGTCCCTTCCCCCTCTAAAATAGAGTCCGCAGAGACTGGCGCGCACAGCCATTAAAACCCTGCATTCTCGTAGAACTAAAGTAATTGATATTGCATCTATGTTGCTGGTCCTGCTAATGTCGCCCGACCTTGCAAAGGTTGAAGTCCCCCAGTTGGATCCTCGTGTCCCGCTCCAGATACAGGTGAATCACCGTACTCGTAAGAAACATATTTCCGATACAACCACGTTCTCAGGCCTGGTGGCAGAATGGTCATGCAGCGGATTGCAAATCCGTGTACGCCGGTTCGATTCCGACCCAGGCCTCCAATACATCGTGGTATTGAAGTTTTTTCAGGTTCTTTGCTAACTGCACCCCTTGCTTTGCAAGGGATGCGTTTTGCCCTTCATCAAGCCGCAGCAGGCCCATACAACAAATTCGACTTGACTGCGGAACTGGCCTACTTGCTGACGACACACACGCGTTTTATTGAAAACCACAATCTAAGTCGCCGAGCAACCGCAGCGCGTCGCGTTCGTGCAGCCTGTACGCAGCAGATCGCACAACGATCATAGGGCTAGATATTAGTACGAAACGACGGGCAACCGCGTTTCTTTCAGGCCAAAATCCATTGAGTATTGAAGATAAAACCGATTTCGTACACGGCGCGGCGCTACGCAATTCAGCAAAAAACGATACGACGCAGCGGCTTGCCCTCATAAAAACACCCTAGCTGATGTGGGTTAAGAGCGTGATCACCGTGACGCCACCCCCAACGCAATGCTGGCGTTGAAATTTCCAGACATCCGCTCACCAGGCCATAGATCCAGCACCGGCGGTGCCGTGTCTGGACTGACGGGGACGGCCGCGGCAACGAGCAAGCGCAAGTTCCCCGTTGTGACCAGCGATTGAATCTCCCAACCAGCCGACACCTGGGCAGTCACGGTTGACGAGGTAGTGATGTTCAGCGTGGCCGCGGCGAGCACCACATCACTCATGGCGGTGAGCGCACCAAGAGACGGCACCCGCACTTGGTGACTGCCCTCATGGGTCCACGATGGCAGCGCGCCGGTGATCCGTAATGGGTGTGACCCTGTATAGCGGTGATAGCCAACAATGAGGCGGGCGTTGTCGCGCTGACCCCAGGTATCGACGCAACCGGCATCACTTTTTGATGCGCGTTTCTGGTAGATCGATAAGTACTGATCGTAGTCCCGCCCCGCATAGCCTGCTGGACCAGACGCCACAGCCACCAGCGTGAAGCCGGACGGAATGACCGTCAGCCCAGAGCGATGCATCACAAAGGCCAGCAACACATCACCATCAGCAAGGACGGCAGGCGCGGTTTGCGTGACCTGCGTGGACACCGCAGGAACGAAGCCAGCCCACTGGGTGAGCACCGCAGGGATCCGCTTCACCCGTCGCACGCGTGTATTAAAGTCACCCAACACCGCAACACACTCCAGGCACCGCCTCAGTGAGGTGAGGTGCTGTCAATGCTCGAAGAAACACAGGGGGCCGGATCATCAGAACTTCCCCGTCACACCGAAGATATCCAACGTGTTCCCCACCGCCGGTGCAGTCACTGCGGCGACTTTCCAGGTATGGTTTTTCTGCATGTAATGCACACGGTTGCCGTTGACGTCATGCTGGAATAATCCGGCTAACGCCACCGTGTTGCGGCAATCGGTCGTGGTGCCCGCGGCGGCACTGACGCTGCCCACTAGAACGTCTACGTCGGTACCGGCGATCTGCACATAGAAATTCACCACGATAGCGGCAGTGTCGGTGTTACTGATTTGCAAGGCGCGCAATTCCTCATCATCGCCGCGTTCACTGCCGACGGTAAACAGCGTGACCTTGCCTCCTGCACCGGTCGCGTGACTGATCTGCGCTGCAAAGTTACCGACGCTTTGCACGAAGGATTGTTTACTGGATTTGGCCATGCGTTAGAGTCCCCCTCCAAAAAAGTAATCATCGTTGCCACCCCCACCGCCTCGGAGGTCGATCCCGTCCCCCTCAGCGGGCCAGGCGCTACCGTCGTACACATAAATCAGCCCGTCATCGCTGACCAAATAGGCCGCACCTGCGGTGAGCCGATGAGGTAGATGTGCGTAATCGGCCACCACACCGGCCAGCACAATGCCCGCGCGTGTGTTGGTAATCACACCGTTGCTGATATCGATCCCTGCCCCGCCCTCGTACACAGGGACACTGAACACCGGCACCTCTGGGTTGCTCACATCAATCATCACGCCGTGACCGGCATTAGCCGCCCCCAACGGCGTGCCCGCCTTCATGTAAGGCAGATCGTTCCAGGCAGTGAGGCCATCACCGATCTTCAATTGTCCCGTGTCGGTTTCTAAACCAAATTCACCGCCGAGCAGACGCTCATTACGCAGCCTCCATGTCGCCGCCCGCCCACGACGCACCACAAAGCGATACTGCAGGGTGTCAGCCATCCAGGTTACCTCCATCCACAATGACGCCCTCAAACACCGGCATGGCCTCGGCAGCACTGATCGTACTGTCCTGCGGCGGCGGATCCGTCGGTGTGTACACAAAGGCATGGCGATGCGTGTGCAGGCTCGTGCCGCCGTTGTCGATGCTCCATAGCTCCATCGTCACCTGGCCGGTGGTGTTGAGTGAGACGGTGGCGCTGTCGGCACCGATCCTGGTGTGCTCGATCAGCAGCACCCCGCGACTGTCTGTGAAGCGCAGCCCGTAGCGTTGGTTGCGTGGCAAGGTGACACTGCCCATGCGGTCGTCAACCAATTGGTCGGCTTGGGTGAGGCGCGCACGGTGTGCCCACATCACCACAAACTCCCCAGACACTGCCTCAGGCCAATCCGCCGCGGCGATGGTCACGTTCCCAGGGGGATAAGGCCGCGCGGCGCGTCCTACAAATGTCAGAGGGAGCGCGGCAGCATCGGCTAGCGACAGCTGCGCACTGCCGGTATTGGTCAGTAATGCCACGTTGACCGTTTCGCCGTTGACATACTCGGTCAGATCAGCAGCGGCGTTGTCTTCGTAGAACCAGATGCGCTCGTCGGCTGCATGGATTGCAGCAACCGTATCGCCACAGCCGCGCCCCAGGGTGATACGCAGCTGGCGACCGACAGGCGTCATGCGATCCACGCGCACGATTTCGCTCCCCCACAGTGCCGCACTGCCAATGGCAACCTGGTCCAGCCGATACGGATCGGTGAGGCTAAATTCAGTCGCAATGCGGGTGACATCACCGGCAACGATGCGTGCACAGGGGCACCATTGGCCATCACCAGCCACCCGATACTCACCGGTACCAGCATCAACTTGCAGCGTGTAATTGCGGCTGGTGGCAGGATCGTGTGCGACGGCGAGCAGATAACTGGCGTCCGCCGACAAGGCACTCAGATCGCGACTGGGCAGCGAGCGCACCAACTCAATGTAGGGCGCTTCAAAGACGTGTTGTGAGGTGATCGGCAGCGGCGGTGGCGCGGGCGCTGTCCCTCGACTGGCCGCCATCTCCACACTGAAGGACACAGGCAGGCGGTAAATATCCTGCGTCAACAGCAACGTGATTGCACCGCTTTTCAGCGAGCCACTTTGTGTGCTGCCAACAATGCACACCATGTCAGCAATCCCACGTTTGGGACACTGCAAGCGCACATACTGATTAGGCCGCAGTGCATAGGCAGCGCGTGTGGTTTTCAGCTCGAAGGTACGCAGTGGGGTGACGCTGGCACGCAATTCCCGTGCGGCGATGCGCAGCGCCAGTGGTGCGGTTGGAATTTCCGGAGAGTCAATCGTCTGGTGAATGACACCATAGGCCTGTATCAGCGCCAGATCCTGCACCGGCGGCGTCGTGATGTCGGTTTTCTGGTCGGGGTCAAAATATTTGACCGACACGCTATTGACCGCATTGTCGAACACCGAGGGATGTTCCCTCCATTCCAGAATGTCATCGTCGGTGAGGATCGGCAGCGCCTCCAGCGTATAGAGGCCGTTAGCAATGTCCAGGTGCAGCTTACCGTCCGTGCGATCGCGCGACACGCTACAGCCGCCGAGCCGTTGAATGCGGGTGCTAAAGGCATCGGCTGATTCGGCAGCCGGATCAAAGCAGGTACAGATGCCAAATCCCTGGCTGTGGTACCAATCGGCGCCTGCGCGAAAGCTGGCAGCGTCAATCCCCTCCAGCGGCTCACGGCCCATCTCAGCATTAGTGTTGGCATAGTAGAGAACGTGCGCGACATTCATCGCCAACAAGCCCGTGAACATTGCTGAGCGGATCAGGCCCACCATAGTAGTCGCATCACCGCCCAGCACCACCGCCGACGTCGTCCCAGGGACGTTGTGGACCATATCGGTATACGTCGTGTTGGCCAGATCGATAGTGATGCCGTAGCACCGCAGGTGTGCCACCTGATCCACATCCGCACGCGCGGCCTGGGCAAGGGTGGCTGAAGGCGGGTCCGGCTCGCCATCGGTCATGAAAAATGCCACGCGGACTGCATTGGATGACGCTGCGGCGTAAAAGCTGGGCATGTCCATCGTACCGGCGGGAAAGTACGTGCCATACAACGCCTGGCGTGTGGCCACCCATGATTTCAGCTCCGCAATGCCCTGTGCAGTGCAGTTGCGCCGTAGAAGTGTCTGGCGATGATCAGGGGCATCACCGAACCCAACCAGCATGATGTCCACTGCGGTGCCGCTGGCGATGGACTGCCCCAGCTGATCAAGCGCCGCGTTGAGCGCGGTTTTCATGTTGTCCAGCCGCGACCGACCATTGCCGCCGACATAGTCCATGGAGCCGGACAAGTCGATGGCAAAATACACCGCCACACTGGGGGGCATCTGCATCCCGATCGCAGCTTTTTCTGGATACCAGCAGGCATCATGATCCCAGCCCTTAAGGATTCTGCGAATCTTGTAGCTGGCCGGTCGTGGATACGGATTCATCGCCCCGTACTTGCCGCCCTTCCACACCACAGTGGCAATGCCGCGCCACGCGGGCACCTGGGGGCCGAGCGTGGCAAGCAGATAACTGTGAGGCATCTGGTCGGCCTTGCCGAACAGCACATCGATGTCACCGACGATCCCGCCTTGATCTTTCTCGCCACCGAACAGGTGAGGCGCATCCACGTGGACCGTGCCGGTATCCGTGAGTTCCCCCGACCAGGCAGTACGATCCCCACCACGAAATTCTAGGAAAGCATCCAACGGGCCAACACCAAGCCCGTGATGGAACATCGGCAAATACCAGTAGCCGATGGTGGCCTTTTTCGACTTACCGCCCATCAATATGCCCCTGCTCGCACTGCTGCGCCCACGCCACCAGTGCGTTCGCCAGCGCATCCTTGGTTGCAGACAACGCCTCGGCAGCAATGCCGTTGCGTACAAAGTCACTCCAATCCAAGCCGTGATCCATGAAGAACTGGCGCGCCCCACCGCGGCAAAAACCAGCACGGCGGCTGAAATGAGGGATGGTGAACAAATGCTTGGTGGTGACGGTAAGTCCGGTCATTTCTTACCGCCCCACGCGCGGACTTCGCGGCGTAACTCCAGACACGTGCACGCGTTGCCGTCGATCGCCCCACATGTGCAGGTGTATCCATATGGCTCGCCAGACACGCAGCGCCGTAGCGGCGTGATGCCCTGCTTCTTCAGATGGACGAAGAAGGAGACACGTTCTGCGTCGCCAAGCAGGTCACTATGGATACGAGACATGCCCCCAGCCGCTGGTTTATGTCTTTCCAGAAGTGAGGTGGCCGAGTTATGCGGTACCCCGCAACGCGCTCGCCAAGCCGCTTTTCTTAGGAAGAACGGCATTCGGCATTATCTGGATGCGTATGACTGGCCGGTCGTGCTGCGTGCTTCGATTGAAGAGATACCGACGACTCCCATCGTTGCGCCTGTTTGGAAGTCTAATAAGGTCGCTTGATGGGACGTAAGCCAATCAAAGCAGGTGCGATTCCGAGGTTTCGCGTGCGCCCTCAGAAGTCCGGCGTGGTGTATTACTACTACGATCATGGCGGCAAGCCACGCAAAGAGACGCCACTGGGACGCGACTACGGGTTAGCCATCAAGCGGTGGGCTGAGCTGGAGCATGCGCAGATCACTCCTGCCATTGCGGTGACGTTCCGCCATGTGGCCGAGCGTTACCGCGCTGAGGTGACCCCGACAAAGGCGTATAACACCCAGCGCGTGGAGCATCGTTGTTTGGCTCCACTCCTGAAGTTTTTTGATGACCCACCCGCGCCGTTTGAGGCTATTAAACCAGTGAATATCCGTCAGTATCTGGATTGGCGCACCTCTAAGGTGATCGCCAATCGTGAGGTGTCCGTGTTTTCGCATCTTTGGAATTGGGCGCGGAGTAAGGGAATTACTGATCTTCCTAACCCTTGTGGGGGCATCCGGCGTAATAAGGCGACAGGTCGCGATGTATATGTAGACGATACGACGTACCGCGCTGTGTACCAGGCAGCGGACCAAACGCTCAGGGATGCGATGGACCTCGCCTATCTGACGGGGCAGCGTGTGAGTGATGTTGTGTCTATGGATGAGCGCCATATTGTTAATGGCGCTTTGGAGATTTGCCAAGCTAAAACGGGAGTGAAATTGGCGATTGCGATTACGGGTGAATTGGCAGTTTTAATAAAGCGTATTTTTGATCGCAAGCGGGGGATGAAGCTGCGTAGTACACGTTTGATTGTGGATGAAAAAGGCTTGGGGTTGAATTGGAAAAAATTAGCTTACAGGTTTAGGAAAGTACGCGCTGCCGCAGGGATCGCCAAGGAGGTATTTCAATTCCGCGATCTACGCGCCAAAGCGGCGACCGATAAGGCAGATTTGGCGGGGGACATCCGCCAAGCACAAGCACAATTAGGGCATGCGTCGGTGACGATGACGGAGCACTATGTACGCAAGCGCAGGGGGGCGAAGGTGACGCCGACGCGGTGAATTGCGGAGCATTGCTAATATTGCGGAGCGGGCATATTTTTTAATTCATTGATTATATTAGATATTCATGCATTAATTGGGTCGATTATTGATGCAACATCCGCATCCGCCAATGTGATGACACAAAGCCTCCAGCAACATGTCTTATCCACCACCTCCCCCGACGACATGAATCCCACCCTCAGTCAACGCAGCCGGATCAAGTAAGCGCGCCAACTCCACAGGGTTTAGGTTGCTCTCCTCGCAGGCGACCTCAAGCACTGGCCGGTGCTCCTTATAAGCACGCTTAGCAATCACCGCAGCTTTCTCATAGCCAATGATCGGATTCAACGCTGTCACCAAAATCGGATTCCGCTCCAGCACCTCCTGCACTCGATCCTGACGCACCTTCAGGCCAACGATGACTTTATCAGCCAACAGCATCACCACATTTCCAAGCAACGTCGCAGACTCCAATAGGTTGTAAGCAATCAGCGGTAACGTCACATTCAACTGAAAATTGCCACTCTGCCCAGCCACGGTCACTGCAGTGTGATGGCCAATCACTTGCGAGGCGACCATCACCACTGCTTCCGGAATCACCGGGTTTACCTTACCTGGCATGATCGAACTTCCCGGCTGCAACGCGGGCAACTCAATCTCTCCCAAGCCAGCAAGCGGTCCAGCGTTCATCCAGCGTAGATCATTAGCAATCTTCATCAACGCCACTGCTAACGTATTGAACTGGCCGGATAACTCAACCAAATCATCTTGCGCTGCCAATCCTTCGAACTTATTGTTCGCACTCTCAAAGTGAATCCCTGTCAATGCTGACAGTACCTTCACCGCATTACGGCCGAAATGTGGATCCGTATTGATGCCGGTACCAATTGCTGTCCCTCCCAATGGCAGCCGATGCAACCGTTTCAGGGTGTCATTCAAGCGCGCCTCTGCAGAGACAATTTGTGCCGACCAGGCACCGAATTCTTGAGCGAACGTCAGCGGCATCGCATCCATCAGGTGGGTACGGCCGGTCTTCACCACACTGCCCAAACCACGGGCACGCTTGTTAATCATTTTGCGTAAATGCTTGAGCGCTGGTAATAATCGTCCCTGAACCGCCAACGTTGCGGAAATCCGAATCGCTGTTGGAACCACATCATTAGAACTTTGGCCAAGGTTGACATGGTCGTTGGGGTGGATAGGCCCCTTGGTGGCACGCATGGCCAGCGTCGCAATCACCTCATTAGCGTTCATATTCGACGAGGTTCCTGAGCCAGTCTGGTAAATATCGACTGGAAATTCCGCATCATAACGGCCCGCAGCGACATCCAATGCAGCGGCCTCAATCTCCTTGGCCATTGACTTTGGTAACAGCCCCAGCTCAGCGTTAACCTTCGCCGCAGCCGCCTTGATAAACCCCAATGCGTGGATAAATCCCTGAGGCATTGACCGCCCGGAAATCGGAAAGTTCTCGATAGCACGTTGCGTCTGCGCGCCCCACAACGCATCAATCGGCACCCGTAGATCACCCATACTGTCGTGTTCAATTCTGTAACGATCACTGTTGCTCATCTGCATCTCCACGGATCAGTGTTCCGCTTGATACGGAACGGAAAAGCGACAAAAACTGCACTCATGAATTGACAGCACACCCGCAAGATACTCCCTTAATACGGTTAGACAACGTTTCACATCACCATATGTAGCCAGCCGGGCCTCCTTAGGTCCTGCAACGCCCCACCAAACACGATCAGAAAAACCGCGAACAGCAGCCAACATACGCACCTTGGGCCACGTTGTCCTAGAGGCTGTGTCCTATCTCTCTTGCTCCCCTTCCCTGGTGCAGTCAAGGATTTTGCATCGCGCGGGGCATCCATGCTGTGAACTTCCATCAATCCCGTGCTTGGGCACTTTCATAACAACCTGATCGGCATGGTTTGCAGACACTGCCAAAGCCGTACCTAAGCAGGATCACAGGATCACAGGATCACAGGATCACAGGATCAGGAATGGACCATATTCCAACCCAGAAAGGGCAGACAGGTGCAGCGTAGAATAGTGGCGCTCCCGCTTCCCTCAATTACGGCCATGTCACATTTACCCCTACTTGCTTTGTCGCCACTGGATGGGCGCTATTTGTCTAAAGTCGATACATTGCGGCCAATTTTTTCAGAATACGGCTTGATCAAATCCAGGGTGAAAGTCGAGATTGCATGGTTACTGGCGTTGGCCGCAGAACCAAACATTGTCGAGTTGGCGCCGTTCTCCGTTGCCGCGCAAACACGTCTGCGTGTGTTAGCAGACGGTTTGACCATTGAGCACGCCGCACGTGTGAAAGAGATTGAGCACACCACCAATCACGACGTAAAAGCAGTGGAATATTTCATCAAAGAGCAGCTTAAGGACGATATAGAGCTGCGCCGCGGACTGGAGTTTGTCCATTTCGCTTGCACCAGCGAGGACATCAACAACCTGTCCTATAGCTTGATGTTGCAACAAGCCAGAGATGACGTACTGCTCCCGACACTGGACGGTATCGCTACACATCTGCGCACCTTGGCCCATGCTCAGGCCGCACAACCGATGCTCTCACGCACCCACGGGCAAACCGCCTCCCCTACCACGCTGGGCAAGGAAATCGCCAATGTGGTAGCCCGTTTGGAACGCCAGCGCCATCAGATCGCCACGATTGCACTGAGCGGAAAGATCAACGGTGCTGTAGGCAATTACAACGCACATACCATCAGCTATCCGGAGGTCAATTGGCCTGCATTGGCACAACGTTTTGTTGAGAGCCTGGGCTTGGTCTTCAACCCATACACCACACAAATTGAGCCGCACGACACCATCGCCGAGATCAGCGACGCAATCCGCCGCGCCAACACCATTCTGATCGACTTGGCACGCGATCTTTGGGGCTATATCTCGTTGGGTTACTTCAAACAAAAGCTCAAGGAAGGTGAAATCGGCTCCTCAACCATGCCGCATAAAGTCAATCCGATTGACTTCGAAAATGCTGAAGGCAATTTCGGCGTGGCCAACGCATTATTTGAGCATTTTTCGACCAAGCTGCCGATCAGTCGCTGGCAACGTGACCTCACCGATTCCACCGTACTACGCGCACTCGGCACCGCGTTTGGCCATACTCAGGTGGCTTTAGATTCTTTAAACAAAGGGCTACACAAGCTCAGCCCAAATCCAGAACGCATTGACGCTGACCTGGACGTGGCATGGGAAGTGCTGGCCGAAGCAGTACAGACAATCATGCGCCGCCACAATCTACCCAACCCCTACGAGCAACTGAAAGCGCTGACCCGTGGTCAGGGCATCACCGCCGATTCGATGCGCGCTTTCATCGAAACCCTGGATCTGCCAACCGAAGCCAAACAGCGGCTGCACGATTTAACTCCAAGGGCTTATACCGGTCTGGCGAAGCAGTTGGCACTGAACATCTAAGTCAGTCGAAGAAGCGTGATGTAGGGCCATACATTGCAATGAATTTCCCAGAATATTCCGTCCGCACATCACAAATATCCCCATCAATTGATCATTCAAAAAGCCTCAACGCACCGAACATATCGCACAACACGTACAGCGCACGCTGACTCATTCCAAATCCAATACAGATGAAACGTTCCGTCCCTTTATTCCCGTTTGAAATTCAAGCAACCGATCAATATCCATTAGGCATGCCGGAGGAATATTTCCTGCATCACTATTGGCAAAAGCGCCCACTGCTGATCCGCAACGCGTTTCCTGACTTCCACAGCCCAGTGACTCCCGAGGATCTCGCCGGACTGGCTTGCGAAGAGGGTGTTCTCTGCCGCCTGGTCCGGCACAACCGCAACACCGACACCTGGGAGGTACGTCACGGACCTTTCCAAGAAGAGGAATTTCCCAAACTGCCTGACCATGATTGGACCCTGCTGGTCCAGGATGTAGATAAGTGGGACCAAGATGTGCGCGCACTCCTGGAACATTTCCGCTTTCTGCCACGCTGGCGGATTGATGACATCATGATTAGCTTCGCCGCCACTCACGGCTCGGTTGGTGCGCATGTCGACCAATACGATGTTTTCCTACTCCAGGGCCAAGGGCATCGCCATTGGCACATCGACGCCAGCGTCGCGATGGGTCGCAAGGCACCGCCTCTGGATTTCCGCAATGACGTAGACATCAAATTGCTGCGCCAATTTACTCCAACTCACGAATGGGTGTTGGCACCTGGTGACATGCTCTACTTGCCGCCACTGGTCCCACATCACGGGGTCGCCGATGATCCATGTTTGACTTACTCGTTGGGCATGCGTGCTCCATCTTCAGCCGAGTTAATTAGCGACTGGCTGGACACACTCATCAGTGAGGCGGACGAGGCAGTACGTTACCAAGATGCAGACCTCACACGACCCGAGGACCCCTACGAAATCGACGCCGCCGCGATGGATCGTGCGATCGCTGCTCTGAATGCATTGAGGATGCACGAGGATCCGGAGCAACTCGGCAATTGGTTCGGCCGTTTCATCACCACTTACCGCAGCTCCAACACGATCGTGCCTTACACGACAACACCACAGCGTGAGACGTTAGAACATGCCCTTGCCAGCGGTAGTGAACTCATACGTCATCCGTGGTCGCGTACCGCTTGGCGCCGTGCCAGCCGCGATGCCACATTGTTCTGTAGTGGCCTGGAATTCACACTTACATCTCAGGATGCACAACGCTTGGCCGCCGCCGAACGCATCGACATCCACGTTTACACAGCACTCTCCGAACGCGGCCGCGCCGCATTATTCGATCTCGTGGGGCAAGGCCACTACCAACTTGATGACAACACTCTGGACAACGACGCAAGCAACAAGGAAGCCTCCTCCGCGACACCCTGTCCCGAAGACTGATTGATATCCATATGCCCAATGATGGCTTAGCACACTGCTGAAGCACAGCGATGAGGAGTGCCACGATATAGTTAATGTATCGTGGCACGATCACAACCCTGTACATGAAGAGTCCTGCATCCCCACACAAAACACTGTGTATAACCGGCGGAATGGTATTGATAGAAGCTGCACGTTGCGATGGCAGAAACGACGTAAATCCAACACCTCCATGATTGAATTAACCATCGTGGGGATGGACGCGCAGACGACTAAGAACTCAGAAATAATCGGCGATCAGCACTCAAGCATCCCCACAGTAACTTCAATAACAGACTGTCTCCAGCATGGAAACATGGCAGCACAATTTCCAACAACACACTTCTTCAGCCTGGCCATCCATGCGTTTGGATCACGCGTCCAAAGATAAATACGAGCTGCTGTGCGATGCCGTTTGCGGAAATACTTTAATATGAGGCGATGAACAACAACAGCAGGAAAATTGCCCTCATGGGAGATCCAGTATGAACATACTAAAGTGATGTAATACTCAGACTTTCTTGCTAGGATCCGTGAGCATTTAAATGGGGTGGCATCTTCGTTACCGGATACATTGCGTCATCCGTTGGTTTATATGTAGCAACGATACCGTCACTCTAAATTGAGGCTGCGGTCATGCAAGCCTCCTCTCTTCAAACATCTGTTCAGGCACATTGAAATAAACAGCGCTTGCAGAGCAAATCGCATTGCACAACAGAATACAGAGTCGATTTGTACTGTTCCTATAGAATGCTGACACAAGACAAATAACGTAGCTGCAAAGCATGTCTTTACCGGAAGCAGATTAATTCTAATTTGAGAAAAAGCACGCAAGAAGGCTTACACATCAAGGTGCAAAACGCACCCTCGTTGATCAATCACATCGACACACATTCCGCGTCGTACCATCACACAAGCGCTGTGTGCAGAACATCGTTAGACAAGCATCGAAGCGATCATGCAGCGTCGCTCACCACGAATGACATCGCAACAAACCCCAGCAGGTGCACGTTGCACTTGCTCTGAGCACCTCAGCAATGGATAAAATCCATTGGAGGAACGTGCAATTACCACCTCCTTAAGGATTCATAGGGTTATAATTCAGTTCAGTGACTCTAGGACGTCGATTAGACATATCCTTGCATTGCAGACGTAGCCAACCCCCATCGACCCGACTAAGCATCGTGGACAATCTAATCAAGCAGTTTACCCAATCCTCTCCTCTGGCCGGCGGCAATGCCGCCTACATTGAAGATCTTTACGAGCAATGCCTTGTCTTGCCCAATAGCGTCGATCCCAAGTGGAAAGCTTACTTCGACGGTTTTAAGGGACGTGATGCAGGTGACATCCCACACTCGGCGGTCATCGCTCATATCACCGACACAGCCAAGCAAAGTGTCAAGCAGGGCCCAAGCGACGAACGGGAACGCAACATCGGCCGTCTCATCACTGCTTATCGCTCACGTGGCCATCTTGGTGCCCGAATCGATCCACTGGGGCTGACTCCGCCGAGTAACCCACCTGATCTAGATCTGCCATTTCATAATCTATCGCAAGCCGATCTCGATAATGAATTTAGCACGGGTGGCATCGGTGGCCAGCCACGGATGAAGCTACGCAATCTGCTCGCACACTTAAAAGCAACCTATACCGATACTATCGGCACAGAATTCATGCATATCTCTGAATTCGAACAGCGCCAGTGGATCTATCGACGTCTGGAAAATGTCGGCGGCAAAATTGCTAGTAACGCGACCAACCGCAAACGCATCCTCGAGCGTCTGACCGCCGCAGAGGGCCTGGAACGTTATCTGCATACGAAATATGTAGGACAGAAGCGCTTCTCTCTGGAGGGAGGTGATGCATTGATTCCGTTGATGGACACCTTGGTGCGTCAAGCCGGCAACAATGATGTCAAGGATATCGTGGTCGGTATGGCCCACCGCGGCCGACTAAACGTGCTGGTCAACACGTTGGGCAAAAATCCACGCAAATTGTTCGACGAGTTCGAGGGCAAGTTCGAGCACGCCCATCACGACCGCGCTCACACCGGTGACGTGAAATACCATATGGGCTTCTCAGCTGACATCGCCGTCAGCGATGGCAAGCAAGTACATTTGGCACTCGCCTTCAATCCATCGCACCTTGAAATCGTTGATCCAGTCGTTGCAGGGTCAGTACGTTCGCGTCAAGAGCGCTTCGGGGACACAGAACGCAAAACCGTGCTACCAATCCTGATCCATGGCGACGCTGCATTCGCCGGCCAAGGTGTGGTCATGGAACTGCTCCAGATGTCGCAGGCACGTGGCTTCGCAGTGGGCGGCACTCTGCATGTGATCATTAATAATCAAATCGGCTTCACCACAAGTGCGCGGGATGACGCTCGCTCCACTCCATACTGCACTGATGTCGCCAAAATGATCGGTGCACCAGTGTTCCACGTTAACGGTGACGATCCAGACGCCGTCGTTTTCGTAGCGCAACTGGCCTACGAATTCCGCCAGCAATTCAAAAAAGACGTAGTCATTGATCTAGTGTGCTACCGCCGCTGGGGACACAATGAGGCAGATGAACCGGCTGCAACGCAACCAGTGATGTACCAGACCATCCGGAAGCACAAAACCACCCGCGAGCTTTACGCAACCAAGCTAGAGGGCGAAGGCGTCATTGCTGCAGGCGAAGCCAAAGCAATGGTAGATGACTACAGAGCCAAACTGGACTCAGGCAAGTTCACCACTGAGCTTGCAAGCAAACACACGGATGAATTCGTCATCGACTGGTCCAAGTACCTGTCCGGAAAACTGGAGGATACGGTCAAGACCAGCGTGAAGCGTCAGACGCTGAACAAGTTGGCCGCACTCATCAATACCATTCCACCCACTGTGGAATTGCACCCACGTGTCGCCAAGATTTATGAAGACCGCATCAAAATGGCTGCTGGCGAACAGCCGTGTGACTGGGGCTTTGCCGAAAATCTGGCCTATGCCACGTTGCTGGCTGAAGGCCACAAGCTACGCTTGGTCGGCCAAGACGCCGGACGCGGCACCTTTTTCCACCGCCACGCCATCCTGCACGATCAAAAAACCGACAGCTATTATCTGCCGCTGCACCAACTGGTCAGCAACCCGGACGATGCGACGGTAATCGACTCGCTGCTCAGCGAGGAAGCCGTTATGGGCTTTGAGTATGGTTACTCGACCACCGATCCCAACACGCTGTGTATCTGGGAAGCCCAGTTCGGCGATTTTGCCAACGGTGCACAAGTGGTCATTGATCAATTCATCGCTGCCGGTGAGGTCAAATGGGGGCGAATTAGCGGCCTGTCGCTATTCTTACCGCACGGTTATGAGGGCCAAGGTCCGGAACATAGTTCCGCACGTTTAGAACGTTTCCTGCAATTGTGCGCACTGGAAAATATGCTGGTCTGCGTGCCCACCACTCCAGCGCAAGCATTTCACATGATCCGTCGACAGATGCGCATGTCCACGCGGAAACCGCTGATCGTCATGACGCCTAAATCACTGCTACGCCACAAACTGGCAGTCTCCACTTTGGACGAACTGGCTAACGGTAAGTTCCAACACATCATCCCAGACGATGCAGCTGACCCTAAACACGTCAAGCGCATCGTTATGTGTGCCGGCAAGGTCTATTACGACCTATTCGAAAACCAGCAGAAACGAAGCCAAAACGACGTAGCCATCATACGTATCGAGCAGTTGTATCCGTTCCCGCGTGCGTTGCTGGCCAGCGAACTAAAACGCTTCAACAAGGCTACCGATGTCGTTTGGTGCCAGGAAGAGCCGCAAAACCAAGGTGCGTGGTACCAAATCAAGCATCACCTACAAGCCGTATTGGCACATGCTCAGAGGCTTCACTATGCCGGCCGCTCAAGTTCTCCATCTCCAGCCGTTGGGCACATGGCAGAACATATGGCCGAGCAAGAAAGCCTCGTTGCCGATGCACTGTTGAATCCGTTCAACAATCATGTCGCTGAATAATCATTCTTCACAAGAACAAGAATCCCTAGGACACATCCAGAATGAGCACCGAAGTTAAAGTCCCGGTATTACCTGAATCCGTTTCAGACGCCACCATTGCCAGCTGGCACAAAAAAGCCGGTGAGATTGTCAAACGCGATGAGAACATCGTCGACCTGGAGACCGACAAAGTTGTATTGGAAGTCCCCTCCCCTGTCGACGGCGTCTTGAAAGAAATCAAATTCGACGCCGGCAGTACTGTCACCAGTAATCAAGTTCTGGCAATCATTGAAGAAGGCAGCATCGTTACTGCACCCTCTCCAGCACCCTCTCAGGTGATTGATCAGAAACCGGTTGCTGTATCCGCTCCAGCCGCCAAATCCAACGTTGACAGTCTGCCTCCAGGTGCTCGTTTCACGGCAACGACCGAAGGTATTGACCCAGCCCAGATCGAAGGAAGTGGGCGCCGTGGTGCTGTCACCAAAGAAGATATCATCAACTTTGCTAAGCAAAATGGAGCCGCCCGCGCCAGCGGTACGCGTTTAGAAGAACGCATCCCAATGACCCGTATCCGGCAACGCATCGCCGAACGCCTCATGCAGTCGAAGAACTCCACTGCGATGCTGACCACCTTTAATGAAATCAACCTGGCCAAAGTCTCAAACATACGCAAAGAGCTACAGGAAGAATTCCAGAAAGCCCACGGTATCAAATTGGGCTTCATGAGCTTTTTCGTGAAAGCCGCCGCCAATGCACTACAGCGCTTCCCCTTGGTCAACGCATCAATTGACGGTACAGACATCATTTACCACGGATATAGCGATATTTCGATCGCGGTATCCACCGATAAAGGCTTAGTCACGCCAGTACTGCGCAACGTCGAACGGATGTCTTTCGCCGACATTGAGCATCGCATCGCCGATTACGCCAAGAAGGCACGCGACGGCAAATTAAGTCTAGAAGAGTTGCAGGGAGGCACCTTCACCGTCACCAACGGTGGCACCTTTGGCTCATTGCTCTCGACTCCAATCGTTAACCCGCCACAAAGCGCGATTTTAGGGATGCATACCATCAAAGAGCGCCCCATTGCTGAGAACGGCAACATTGTGATTGCGCCAATGATGTACGTGGCACTGTCATATGATCACCGCATCATTGATGGCAAAGATTCGGTTCAATTCTTGGTGGACATCAAAAATCAATTGGAAGACCCCGGGCGGATGCTGTTCGGCTTATAAGGAAGAGATTCACACATGGATGCAACATTGATCGCTCTTATAAGTACGACAGTCATCGCGATAGCAACCGTCGTCGCCGCAATCATCAATACCTTTGGTCATATCAAAGTCTCACGTGAAAGCGAAGCAAAGGAAAAATTGAGAGACGACTTAGATCGACTCAAGATTGAAAACGACTATCTGCGAAAAAATCTGGTGTACTTACTGCGTCAATGTACTGGCTACCACCAGTTGGAAGACATTTATTTCAAGCAGCGACATCCCAATGAGAGTGATACAAAAAAATCCATTTATCGACGGCAAGCAAATGATCTATGCGGCATTTATCCACGAATGAGTAAAAAAGAATGCCAATAATACATAGACAAAATAAAAAGCGGTCAAGATAACTACTCATTGATTGACGTTGCAATCAAACAAGAACAGGAAAACAGCAATGAGTGAACATTACGACGTCGTTGTTATCGGAGCCGGTCCAGCTGGCTATCACGCTGCAATCCGCGCCGCCCAACTGGGTCTGAAGGTCGCTTGCGTCGATGCAGCACTCGGCAAGGACGGTAAGCCAGCGCTTGGAGGCACGTGTCTACGCGTGGGATGCATCCCTTCCAAAGCACTGCTGGACTCTTCCCGCCAGTACTGGAACATGGGACATCTATTCAACGAACATGGCATCAGTTTCAAAGATGCCAAGATGGATATTGCCACGATGATCGCCCGCAAAGACAAAATCGTGAAACAGTTCACCGGTGGCATTGCGATGCTCTTCAAAGCAAACAAAATCACTCCCTACTATGGATTTGCCCAATTGCAACCTGGCAACGTGGTCAAAGTGAAACAACACGAGGGTAAGAACATCGAACTGAAAGGCGCCAACGTGATCCTGGCATCAGGCTCGGATTCCGTTGAACTGCCATTTGCAACGTTCGACGGTGAAACGATTGTCGACAATATCGGTGCCCTGGACTTTACAAAAGTCCCAAAACGCTTGGCGGTGATCGGTGCCGGAGTCATCGGTCTGGAATTAGGCAGCGTATGGAAACGCCTAGGTGCGGAAGTCACTATTCTTGAAGCAATGCCAAACTTTCTAGCTGCAGTTGACGCCGATGTCGCCAAAACCGCCGCCAAGGAATTCAAGCAACAGGGGCTGGACATTAAACTCGGCGCTAAGGTCTCCCGAACCGAAATTTCAAGTAAAAACAACAAAAAAGAAGTCATCGTTACCTACACTGACGCCTCCGGTAAGCAGACACTCACTGTCGACAAACTATTAGTGGCTGTCGGGCGCAAGGCCGCAACCAAGGGATTGCTTGCAGATGGCACGGGGGTACAGCTCAACGAACGTGGCCAGATCGTGGTGGACGAACACTGTCATACCGGTGTCGACGGTGTCTGGGCCATTGGCGACTGTGTACGCGGCCCGATGTTGGCTCACAAAGGCTTCGAAGAGGGGATCGCAGTAGCTGAATTGATCGCGGGCCTGCCAGGCCATGTGAACTTTGAAACCATCCCATGGGTCATCTACACAGAGCCGGAAATCGCCTGGGTTGGTAAGACTGAGCAAGAACTCAAAGCAGACAACATTCCTTACAAAGCTGGATCCTTCCCGTTCGCCGCAGTCGGTCGCGCCGTTGCGATGGCCGAGCCATCTGGTTTTGCGAAAGTCCTAGCACATGCAGAAACTGATCGCGTGTTAGGTTTACATCTGATCGGTGTGAACGTCTCCGAATTGGTACATGAAGGGGTATTGGCTATGGAATTTAGTGGCTCAGCTGACGATCTCGCACGGATCTGCCACGCCCACCCAACCTTATCGGAAGCAATCCACGACGCAGCTATGGCGGTCAGCAAGCGCTCAATCCATAAAGCAAACTGATCTCCCTCAAGTAGCTCCGCATTAGGCATCGTTCTAAGGACTCCAGAACGATGCCTTTTTGTGCTTTTTACTCACATCCGTGTCCTATAGCGTCCTCCTAAGCCGTCAAGAATAAAAGCAATAACCATCTCCGCTAAGGCAAGGATGGAATCTAGTAGCTGTATTCACACGCCTGATACTCCCTTCCCTGCCACTTCATTTAGACAATGATTGCATCAGGCTTATGCAAAACAGCACACTACGGAAATAAAGCATTATCATGGCTACTAACAAAGTAAGTAGGAATAGATCGAACACTACTGTGTTAATGAATACAATGCCATTCTGGCTACTTTGAAAGAAAATATGCGTTATTCAGAAAAAATAAATACACAGCATTTTCAACAATCCGATTAATAGCTCCAGAAAAAATGTAATCTTTGAAGATAGATTGTCAGATTAAAGAATTTAACTTAAGTAGCGCCACCATAAATTTCAAAAAACTGTTTTATATTTATATTCAATCAAACTTACCGTCTCACCCATGCCAATCAAGGTATGACAAGCTGTAAATGCTTCTGTCACCAAGCAATTGTGATTGAAATCAGGTAGAACTTGGTCATCTCAACACGCTGTCTGTCAATCCAATGCCATGATGTCATAGCAGAACAAACATTACAGCGATAAAAACAATACTGAATGCCACATCGCTATGAAGTGGTGAGCAGTCATGAGACGACGAACAACCATAAAGTAATCAGAGACTCGAGAAGTGAGACCCCAGTGCTGGGTTTCCGCTAATTATTCAAAAATTCATTGGACGAATTCTTTAAATGAAGCAATCTTAAATAAAGAAGAATGCAAACCGTTAAATATAATCGATTGCAACCACATGAGCCGTGATCATCCTTCTTTTAACTATTATTTATACTGTATGGTCTAAAAGCTATGCCCCTTAATTATGCTCATTACACACAAAAGAAAGCCCTCTGCAGAGGGCTTTCCTTAAAACTGCTTTAACGGCGAATTTCCCATCTGCAAACATCACAGTAAATCATGCGTATGCATTAACGCAACACCACGCGACCACTAACCAAGCGCACGTAAGCCTTCTCAGTGACACCACCCAAATCAGCTTGGTTGACCACAATCACACGGCCATCGTCCATACGCACCTGGATATCGTAGCTATCTTTGGTGACATTGTTCTGAATCGTACTGCCCGCTAAGGCACCCGCAGCAGCCCCACCCAACGTGGATATGTTTTGATTACCTTTACTTCCTCCAGTCTTCTTGGAGATCTGGCGTCCAGCCACTGCGCCGACAACGCCACCGATCACGGCACCGACACCCGTCGGAGCAGAGCGGTTGGACTGCACAACATTGATTCGAGTCACAACACCACAGTCAATGCAACGCTGTTGGTTATAACCCCCACCATACCCACCGCCATAACCAAGCCGAGCTGTATTGCAACCAGCTACAGTAACAGTTGCAAGCAGAGCAAAGGGGAGGATACGTATGTTCATTGTCAGTTCTCCATATTAAATAAAACGGCCTAGCCGCCCCACGATCCTCCACACAAAGAGATGAACATAACGCAAATCATGGCAAAAGGCGGATGGTAACGGTTAGGTCAAAGTGGCCTAAGCATCTCAATGCATGTGCATCTTTCACTGCCGGTCGACTCAGTCAAGAAGCGTGCCATTCATGCATTACCTGTATCAGCAAGCGTCGCAGAGTATAACTGACCTAGCGCCACGAGCGAAACAGAGCGTGATATCGATATGATTGCACAGTTACACAACTCCCCCAGCACCGTATCAATGCCCTGGACTTTTCCAATTAGATAGTTGTTTCCGAAAAGCACTATCAAATCATATGCAAGCATTTATACATCCAGGACAGCATATTGGTGCTGCTTTTAGTATGCCATCCGCTTTACATCACCCAATAGGCAACACGTACTCCATCCCCCCTAACGATCAATCCGTAGATGGTGACACATGGCAAGCACCATCGAGATAGGAAAAATGAACGCACAGATTGGCCAAGACCGAAATGTAGAGCGTTGTGGCAACTCCTCTCCCAGGAAGAGAACTCATGAAATGAGCGCTCTCCACTCAGCAATAAGCCTCATAACAGCATCCATATTAAAGACCTGTGCAACTCCATAGACGCTCTATGACAACAGCTGCAACTGAGCAGCTTACTCCTTTCAAAAACATCTATAGAAATATTTAACACCCGTTATAGGGGGAATCGAGTGGTAGAGACACAAGACAAGGAAATACATGACATGAGGAATGAACACTGGGGCGAACGCTTCTCCGGTATCGATCGGCTATATGGCCTAGGCACGGTTGCACGGCTGTCGACATGTCGTGTGGCGGTCATCGGAATAGGTGGAGTCGGTTCGTGGATTGTCGAAGCACTTGCACGCTCGGCTATAGGGTACATGAGCTTGATTGACGCAGACGATCTCTGTATCTCCAATACCAATCGCCAGCTACCTGCACTGATAGGTCAATACGGAAGGAACAAAGCGCAGGCAATGGCTGAACGTTGCCGTGCAATTAATCCCAGGATCAACGTGTCAGCAACAGAGTTATTTTTGGCAAGGAGCAACATGGAAGCACTGCTTGGGGAAAATTTCGATTTGATTATTGATGCTTGCGACAGCTTTCGGATCAAAGTTGAAACTATCGTTTCCTGTCGGCGCCATAAACAACCCCTGATCACCGTTGGTGCTGCAGGGGGACGTACTGAACCGACTCTAGTGCGGGTACGCGATATCTCTCGAACGGAACACGATACGCTGCTTGCTTTGATCCGTAAGAAATTGCGTAGCGAATTCCATTTTCCCAAGAATCCGAAACGCTATTTTGGTGTGCCCGCAGTGTATTCATTGGAGAATGTGAAATATCCACAAGCTGACGGTAGCGTCTGTGGAATACGACCATCATTAATCAGCAACGCAGCACTGAATCTAGATTGCAGCACAGGCCTTGGCGCAGCAACTCACGTCACTGGTGCATTTGCCTTTGCTGCAACTGGCAAAGCAATTGAGATGTTACTCACACCAAAGAAAAGATAAGTAAGGATTCACATTCGCTCTTGTTCATTACGCTGTACTTGCGGGGTAACGAAATAACACGGAAACACGCGATTAATAAAAAGTGAATAAAGTGACAATAAAAATCCAGGCCTTATTACGCACCGAATCTCTCAAGGCAATTCAATTCCAGGTTCGGCAGGTACAGCGGGAAACTTATATTGACCAAGCTTTCCACGCGGGGGGATATAGAAAAGCGCTGCAACGCCACGTTGCTAAAAGATGTAGATCAATGATGGAGCCTGGGCCGCATTCAGTCATAGACCAGAGGCACCACACAGGCAGATATCCGTCACTGCAACACTGCATCCAGACGACATGAGGCAATATTGACGCGCTTGTCACTGAAGAAGCGTTTTTATCGCCAACAGATTAGTGCTCAGGCGGATGGATTTTTTCCTGCCTGCGTCTGGAAGCATCGGCAATCCTGGCTATCGTGACCAGAATGGCAGAAAACGCCACAACCGGTAAAAAAAGGGGTTTATTATCAGTGACAACAAGCATAAAAACCAAGCAACATAAACTAAAAATGTAGGACTTCTGATCTAAACCGTGAATCTTCATGAATATTTCCCTTTGCATGGATCGCACAATACCAAGAGGGGCCCAGAACGGGTCCTAGACCCCTTGAAGGAGATCAATCCGAATTCAAAAAAGATAATGCCCCATCATCGCGCCGTGCATGCCGCCACTCACCGCGCCTGCAAACGCACCAACAGGGCCACCAGCCAGAAAACCAAGACACGCGCCGATCGTAACACCCATAGCAAAACCTTGGCTAGTACCACCGTGGGTACCAACGACGCATTCAATCTCTTCGATTTTTAACTCACGCATTGCATTACTCATTGATAGCACTCATCCATTCAGAGGAAATACAGGGCAGCACATATGCCACCACCAATCAGTGCCCCGAAAGCACAACCCACAGGACCACCAACAAAATGGCCAGCAAGGGCACCTGCTCCGGCTCCTTCCAGGAACGCGGCAGCAGCGCCACCCTGACCATCAACTTTTAAAGCTTCTTCATACGTCAACTCTCTCATCACTCGACTCATTGACATTAAGATGCACCCCGACCGTGTGCGTGGACCGATGATACCTAAGCATCGGCTTTCTATTTCCTCCAATGCTGCGATCATTGACTAAACGCAGCTGCTTCTTGGAGAGAGGTATTTATATCACTACTTTTTTCAAAAGTGAGATTAATTTCAAAAAATATCCGGGTTAATTTCAAAATAGACGCTGTAGCACTTACAAAACGATCAGGCCGCTGTCGTATTCAGTAAAACAGGGTTTTCCTGTCCGATAAGACTGAGCAGTAACTACGCTGCAATGCGCTGCTAAGGACAGCTTGCTGAATATGGAAACAACATCGTTCCAATTGCTGCCGTGACCGGCCAAATGGTCTGCACGAGAAGCCTCCATACCACACAAAGCGTCCCTTTATCAGGCAGGGAGATACCCTACCAGACGGAACGGTACAAGGGCCCAGAAGAAGGACGAATCAGCTCAAGATACCAATGCGCGGAATTACCCGCACGGCCAGATGATGCTCGAATCGAGCATCACATGTATGTATTGCAAGACATTAATTGCAGCAATTAGGTTAAAACAGAGTGGAATCAGAAAAACAAGATAAAGATAGCACTGCCAGAAAGGAGCAGAGTACTTTGCAAAGGCATGGTTCTTGATCTCCTCTACAAGGTTTAATCCATATTCCCACTTTTTTCTCTGTATGAAACGGTATACAGCTATTCACAGACGAACGCGCCGGTCATGCACGGTACCGAGTATCGCCCAGCACTGTGCACTTGATGGGAACCGGGTCAACGCGTTCCGTACAGAACAACGGTTTTGCCGCGCGCATGTAACAGACCATCCGCTTGCAACTTCTTAAGCACACGTCCAGCCATTTCACGCGAGCATCCAACCAGACGCGCAAGCTCCTGACGTGACACCCTCAACTGTGTACCCTGAGGATGACTCATTGCCTCTGGATCGCGAGCCAGATCATGTAAGGTGCGCAAGATCCGATCCCCCACATCCAGAAAAGCCAGACGACTCGCCTTACGGGTGGTAAGCAATAAACGCTTAGATAACTGCATACCTATCGCATACAAAATCCGCGGCGCATCACTCGCTAAACTGCCTTGCAACAGCTGGTGCAAGCGCTCGTAACTTACCTCAGCCAATTCACACTGAGTCCGTGTACGTAAGATGACTTCACGAGCATCGGATTCGATGAATAAACCCATCTCACCCACAAACTCACCTGCTCCGAAATAGCCAAGAACCAGCTCACGATGATCGTCTTCCTCGGCGATGATGCTGATAGACCCGCTGATAACATAGTAAAGGGTTCCAGCAGGGTCACCAGGCCTAAACACATCCGTTCGGTTGGGGTAGCGGCGTCGATGACTGTGAGCCAAGAAGCGCTCGATCGCCGCATTGTCGAGAGCTAAAGGCGGAGTAGCGTTACGTACCGTTGTCACACTCGTAGTGTTCCCTATAGTCATATTAGGTCCGCATTCCAATCCGCTAAGCTTAGCGGTCTTCATTGCCACGCGTAAACCATCACTAGCAATGGCATTTCGCTGCTGAGAACTTTGCCGCATAATTTCTTCTTCCCGCTTCTCTCTTATTCCAGGATCAGCCGACATGGTCAAGCCATTGCCTCGCCTGAGGTTACAAGGATTCAACAACCTCACCAAGGCGCTGAGCTTCAATATCTACGACGTATGCTACGCACGTACCGAAGAGGAGCGTCAGCGTTACATCGATTATATTGACGAGCGCTATGACGCTGATCGCCTGACTCAGATCCTAACCGACGTGGCTGAGATCATCGGGGCTAACATCCTCAATATCGCCCGACAAGATTACGATCCCCAAGGAGCCTCAGTCACCATTTTGATCTCCGAAGAGCCTGTAATCGATAAAAAGCAAGCAGGCAAAGAATTGATCTCCGATGCAGTGGTTACGCACATGGATAAGAGTCACATCACGGTTCACACCTATCCTGAGACCCATCCACAGGAAGGGATCGCAACTTTCCGTGCTGATATCGACGTGGCAACCTGCGGGGTCATATCGCCACTCAAAGCACTGAACTATTTGATCGAAAGCCTGGAGTCAGACATCGTGATCATGGATTACCGTGTACGCGGCTTCACGCGTGACGTAAAGGGAAAAAAGCATTTCATTGACCATAAAATCAACTCGATCCAGAACTTTCTTTCCAAAAGCATCAAGTCACGCTACGAAATGTTCGATGTGAACGTGTACCAGGAAAATATCTTTCACACAAAAATGCATTTGAAAGACTTTGATCTGGATCAGTATCTGTTTGAAGAAAAAGCAAGGAATCTTTCATTCAAGGAACGCATGAAAATAGAAGCATTACTCAAACTTGAAATTGAGGAGTTATTTCACGGACGCAATTTGGCCGAATAAGCGTTTTGGAACTTCGTGACAAGCCCTGTGAACATGTCAGGGTTGTTTTTCTCCTTGTGAGTCATGCACAACGCCTTAGCACACTTCTACGTCAATATTAGGAGAAGTGAAGACAAAACCAAGCCGAATCAAATATAGATAATCAGCATGACTAGTCATGTCCCAAGCTCAAATTCGGTAAGCAACGACTTTCATTAGGCGTGCCGCCCACGCCATCGCCCCTGTAATCGGTGAAGGTAACAAACGCGCCCCAGCGTGGTCAGCTTGGTCAGCGTGGCGGGCCTCCTCCACCTTCATCACACGGAGGATCTCGCGGCTACGCGCATCGCTCTCCGGAAGAACCTGCAAGTGTTTCTCCAAATGTGCCTCAACTTGACGCTCTGTCTCGACCACAAACCCCAAACTCCACGGATCACCAAGCAATCCAGCAAAAACACCCAAGATATAACTGCCGGAGTACCAAAACGGATTGAATAAGCTTGGTCTGCTCTCCAATTCATACAATCGATCTGAGCACCAAGACAAATGGTCAGTTTCCTCTTGAGCCGCTTTCAACAAGTGCCGACGCAACTCCTGCTTGCGCGCAACCAAAACCTGACCAAAGTACAGCCCCTGGGCACAGATCTCGCCAACATGATTAATTCGCATGAGTCCCGCAGCATGCCGACGATCTTTGGGGGACAGTAACAGATTAGGAAAAGCGTTGGCAGGACTGGGACGCTGCGCAACTGGATGACCGAAAACCACCTCAAACACACGCTGAGTTTCTATCAACAATGAATCCAGATGGCTGTGGCGGCGTGTCGAAAGAGTAGCGTCCATGTGCAACATTGTCACAGCATCACTATTCTCTTGCCAACACCGTACTTGGTACTTGCACATAATGCCAACCTTCAAGTAGGATCCACGAAGATTCTTGTAATTCCAAAAACTATTCCAACAGCTTTTGTTGTATTACAACAAATAATTTTAACAACGCGCGGCAGAGTTCCTTCGAGTGCATCCGGTGGAATGAGCCCGACAACCATATTAAGATTCCTTAATGACTACGTTCACTGCAAAAAACGAGACCGTACAGCGTGACTGGTATCTTGTTGACGCCGAAGGCAAGACCCTCGGTCGCCTTGCAACAGAGTTGGCGCGCCGCCTACTCGGCAAAACGAAACCTGTCTACACTCCCCATGTTGATACAGGCGATTATCTTGTCGTGATTAATGCCGAGAAGGTCGTTGTTACAGGCAAAAAACTCACTGATAAGTACTACCACCGCTTCACCGGATATGTAGGCAATCTTAAGAGTGAGAGCCTCGGACAAGCGCTGCAACGCCATCCGGAGCGAGTGCTTGAGATCGCAGTCAAAGGCATGCTTCCGAAAGGGCCACTAGGCCGCGCTATGTACCGCAAGCTTAAAGTCTACACGGGCTCCAAGCATCCACACACCGCGCAGCAGCCACAAGTTCTGGACATATAAATCAATGCCTATCACACAAAACTACGGCACTGGTCGCCGCAAATCCTCCACCGCCCGCGTATTTCTACGTAAAGGGTCAGGTAATATTAGTGTCAATGGTCGTCCTCTGGATGAGTTCTTCGGTCGGGAAACCGCACGCATGATCGTTCGCCAACCACTTGAATTGACCAAAAACGTCTCAAACTTCGATATTTTAATCACTGCAACTGGTGGCGGTACAACTGGCCAAGCAGGAGCGATTCGTCTTGGTATTGCAAGGGCATTAGTAGAATATGATACGTCACTGAAACCTGAGCTGCGTAAGGCTGGCTTTATGACTCGTGACCCACGTGAAGTCGAACGCAAGAAAGTAGGCCTACACAAAGCCCGCCGCGCCACCCAATTTTCTAAGCGTTAATACTAAAGCTCCCTTCCCCGCCATCCGAGCAGTTCTCGGGTCGGGGAATAGCTCATTGAATGTGGTGGTCCATCTATACATTGTCAGCACCTCACGTTGTTTGAGCCGCTGTTCCTGGTGACTCTATTCGCGTTATTACGCGCGGTTGCTGTCAGACATCCACAATAGGGCCTTCATCTGATAAGCACATTGGAAGATGTAAGAGTCTCTTTACCCTTACCTAGCATCTTTGTAGTCACGCTCGCGATGACCTGTGTAAATTTGGCGCGGCCTGCTGATTTTCATCTCCGGGTCGACTTGCTGCTCAAGCCAATGAGAAACCCACCCTGCGGTACGCGCGATGGCAAACATCACTGTAAACATTTCCAAAGGAATGTTGATGGCTTTGTAGATGATGCCCGAATAAAAATCAACGTTAGGGTACAACTTACGCTGCACAAAGTAATCATCCTTCAGCGCTGCCTCTTCCAACTTTAATGCTACTTCCAGTAGCGGATCGTTCACACCTAACTCACCAAGAACTGTGTGTGCCATCTCACGGATGATTTTCGCACGTGGATCAAAATGTTTATAGACACGATGGCCGAAACCCATCAAACGGAATGGAGAGTTTTTGTCCTTGGTTTTCGCTTTTGCAATAACCAAGTCAACATTCTTAGCATCACCAATCTCCTCCAACATCTTTAACACGGCCTCATTAGCGCCGCCGTGTGCCGGTCCCCACAACGCGGTGATACCCGCGGCAACCGATGCATAAGGATTAGCGCCAGTCGAACCCACCAAACGGACTGTTGATGTCGAAGCGTTCTGCTCATGATCAGCATGCAAAATAAACAGTAAATCCAGAGCTTTGATCACGACTGGATTCAACTGCAGCGGTTCACTAGGCACTTCAAACATCATATGCAAAAAGCGCTCGACATAACCAAGATTGTTTCGTGGATAACGGATCGGCCAGCCAATCGAGTAGCGATGCGCTGCCGCTGCAAGCGTCGGCACCTTAGCGATCAAACGAATTGCAGCTAAGCGACGTTGCTCAAGATCGTTCAAATCAAGGGTATCGTGGTAGAACGCCGACAGCGAAGCCACCGAAGCAGCCAACATAGCCATTGGATGTGCATCATAATGAAAACCGCCAAGAAAGTTCTTCAACGACTCATGCATCATCGTGTGATGCGTAATTTCATCATCAAACTTGGCAAACTCGTCTTTTCTCGGTAACTCACCGTTCATCAACAAATAAGCGACCTCCAAAAAACTGGAGTGCTCGGCTAACTGCTCAATCGGATAGCCGCGGTACAACAACACACCCTTTTCACCATCAATGTAAGTGATGGCAGACTTACAGCTTGCAGTTGCCGTAAAACCAGAGTCGTAAGTAAACAGCCCGGTTTCCTTTGTCAACTTGGCAATATCAACGCAACCATTACCTAACGTGGGTTTCAAAACCGGTAAAACGAGAGAAGTCTCACCAGCATTGAGCGTGACCTTATCAAGATCGGACATAGCGTGGGCTCCTTAACAATGGAAAGACGCCCAAACGGCAAACCGTAAGGGCGGTTGTTAGGTATCAAAGAATAATGCGCTTGAGCTATTACAGACATCCACAAAAAAAGATGTATGCAAAGGAAACCACCTTAATAGTTGAGCGCTTATAGATCCGCCTCTTGGGTTATCCTTAAAACGCTCATGCAATCTGCGTGAATCGCAAAATACATAAAAAATAGGCAACTTAACGTGCGTAACGCTTTTTAAACTTATCAATACGACCACTCGTGTCCACAAGTTTATGCTTACCTGTATAAAAGGGATGCGAGGCCGAGGATATTTCAACCTTGACCAACGGATACTCCAGTCCGTCTTCCCACAAAGTAGTTTCCTTAGTCCCCATGGTGGAACGGGTGAGAAACTTGAAATTGGAAGTCACATCGTGAAAGACAACTTCACGATAAATTGGATGAATTTCGGGCTTCATAGCTCACACCGTAAGAGCTGCTAGACAAGGCTGCAAGTGTAGTCATGCCAACATCGGAAATGCAAGAAACCCATATTAGATCTGCTGATGAGTCGAATTAGCCCTCAAATTACAGCAGAAAAATAACAACTTAATCATCTACACTGCTTTCACAGCATAGTACAGGACTTCGAATCTCATCAATCACAACAAACGGCTTTCACGCTCACAAGTAAAACAGACCTGTGCCGGGGAGATAACCGCTTCCCTCAACAAAACACAATTTCATAGTTTTCGATCACGAAGCTCCAATTTCTTTGACACATTGCACTAATGGAAATGGGAAATTAGTTAAACCAAAGCCATCAATTCCCAGAGTTTTGTACAACCAAAGACACAAGCGGAACAATCTCTTTACTTCCTCACAATAATTTTTTGCATGAACACACCTGCCCCGAAGCTGCCCATATCGCAAATTGGCTAGCTGAACGTATTCAACAGCGATTGAGAGCAGAAGGTACTGCGGTAACATGCAGACACACTACTCAATCAGACACCTACATAGCACGCTGCTGACTCAGAGTAAGAGCAACGTTATTACGCAAATACACTGGCTCTACGCATTCTGGAGCAACACCCTCGCCACGTGACAACACCGATATTGCCAAAGCCAAGACATCACCTGCGTGCGGCATAGCAAACGCATCAGTAGCTGCCAACCGCGACGCCAGACACCGCTGCAGTAAGCCATGACTTGCTGCAAGGCCGGTACCGACTGCATGCCAATCACGATCACTTCCCGGTAATACGATGCTATCCGGTACGCAAACACCTTCTGGGCCACTCGGCACCAGTATGCCGTTACATCGCACGAAAATTGCGGCATATACCTCACCCATACGAGCATCAATGGTCGCCAGCACACGTGGTGCATCGGGCAAGGCACGCATGGCAAGGACGTGCAGAGTCGAGATGGGTAATAAAGGCTTATCCAAAGCCAACGCAATCCCCTGGGCCAGACTGATCCCCAGACGCACACCAGTGAAGGCACCTGGGCCGCACCCAAGTGCAATCGCATCAAGCTGCCGACGACTGATGCCCGCCTCGGCCAAGAGCTGCTCAGCCCATGACAATACGAGTTCAGCATGGCGACGAGGCGCAATTTCAAAACGCTCCAAAACACACCCATCGACCTGCACGGCAACCGAACATGCCTCAGTGGACGTTTCGAAGGCAAGCAGCTTCATGAAAGAGCAAGAAACCTTAAATAATCCGCAATCTTAACACCAACATCTAAGCATCCCTGACTCCAAAATAACAACGGGTAAGTAACCCACAGACTCGCGCTTAACTCCGACACGACCGGAAAAGCTACCGACCTTTGTACAGTACCGCGGTCTGAGGCAAGTCAAACAACTCCTTTGGCAATTCCTTGAACATGCTAGAAAACCTCTCCAGAAATGTCGTCATCGCAGAACTGCGTCGCCACACCATGGCGATTCGGCGACTAGGCTGTTTGTCCAAAGGAAAATTAATCAGACGAATACTTTCCGAACAGACTACCGGCGGCTTGACTGAGAGCAACGGCAGCAGCGTGATACCCACATTAGCAACGACCATCTGTCGCAAAGTCTCCAAGCTCGTAGCCTGAAACTCCGACTTCTCCGATGCACCCGTCATATGGCACACATCTAATGCCTGCTCACGCAGACAGTGGCCATCTTGCAGTAACAACAAACGTTCGTCGGCTAATTCTTCCATCGTCATCTCACGACGTGTAGCCAACGGATGCCCCTCTGGGACTGCCAACACGAACGGCT